>JADFHU010000703.1 GCA_022567055.1 Planctomycetota bacterium | reverse complement strand
GTCCGGATGACGAACTCATACTCACCCGTCTCCTCGGCGATGATCGAACCCGACCAGGTCACCCCCGTGTCGCTCTCTGGGGACAGCTCCAGTGCCTCCAGGGCGGCTCGGCTGATCTGGAGCGTCGGCGGGCTCAACCCATGGTCAAATGAGTGTCTCTGCGCCTCTTTCCCATCCTCCTCCTTTTTGGTGAGATGGCGTCCTCTGTATCGGGTCCTCAAGCCTCGCTCGTCGGGTGAAACGTCTTTCGTCCCCGGCATGAAGTGTCCCACCAGGTCAGCGACGCTGGCGCGGAGCTGGGGGACCGTCAGACGGACCAGGTCACGCCGCAAGGTATTTCGACGCGCCCGCGCCTCGGCTGAATAGAAGGCGTGATAGATGTAATCGGCCACGGCCTGCGCGTCTTCGCCGACACACAAGTCCTCTTCATCTTCCGGCATCGTGCGTTCGATGCGGCGGGCCAGCAACTTCAAGGAACGCTTCCCGTAGAGTGGTTCGTGATCGTCGACCCCCTGCCCATCCGGACCGTGACACCCGACACAGAGCTGCCGGTAAATAGCCACCCCGGGATGGGCCGCGCTATCGGAAGGGTCCGCCCCGAAAAGGGGCGGGCTGAGAAACACAACTGCCAATAGCAGCGTCACTGGCTCGACGACGCCCGTCCGGCACGGTCGGTCCCGGTGTTCTTTCATGTGTGCACTGCCGTTCATGGTGACAATGTTCACTAATGCTGGGTTCACTGCATCTCTGTACCTGCAGGTCGGTATAGGTGATTCACAGTATTACTATAGCGAGGATAGGGCAATTTGTGAAGTTCAAAGTTTCCCGTCGAAAAGAACGGAGACAGACCGCACTTGACTTCAGAAACATCGATCAAAGATGATACCAGAAACCACCAGGGCAATGAAGGCATGGATGCGAAAGACAACGATCTGCAGAATCACCGCCGTGGCGCCGACGAGCAATACGACCAGCGACCAGTAACCGACTGTGTCGCCCATTTAATTTGCTCATGAGGGAATCTCGAAGGTCTTGAGTTTCTGCCAGCCGGTTTCGTTGAATCCCTTCAGGGTCATGGCCGTCGCACCGAAGCGATCGAAATCCTCCACTGCGATTCCCCCCGGCTCGTAGGCCATCCGGAACTCGGGGAGCGCCTGGTATACGCGGTCCACGGCCTGGGGGTCCACCGGATCGTCGATGGCCGCCCTCCGCTTGAGTTCGTCCCGTTGATCCGCCTCGGTCACACGGTCCTGAATGCTGGGATGCAGGGTCATGACCGTTTTGCTCCCGATCAATTCGGCCACCTGTCGGGCACTGCGAAAGGCCGCGGGCATGATCTGCTGGTGATAGCCACGTTCCTCGAAGAGATGGCAACACCGTTTGGCGACGGCCAGCACGGCGCACTCGAGATCGTAGGCGGCCAGACCGAGGCCGCGTTCTTCGCTGAGCAGGGCCAGGTAGTCCTGCAGCCGGCCCATCACGAAGGCCGAGGTCGAGTGCGGAGCATCGAGACCGGCCGCCTGGGCTCGTTTCAGCCCGCGTTCGTGGGCTTCCGCCGCGGCGATCATCTGTGACACCGAAACGCAGACCGTGGGATTGTTGGGTATGCCCCGGGCGCTAAGCTCTTCCAGTACCTGGATGCCTGCGTGGGTGCCGGGGATCTTTACTTTGACATTGGCCCCCCAGGAGGCATAGATCTTGCCCATGGCCAGCATGGCGGCGCCATCGGCCGACAGCGGCGGCGCGACCTGCGTGCGGACATAGCCGCGGGTCTTGCCCGTTTTCTCGAATAGGGCCTCGAGCCTCTTGGCGATCTTGCGCACGACGACACCGATCAGACCCACGACCTTGGCGTCACCCGTGACACCGTTGGACATCCGGGCCAAGTCCGTGGAGAAATGCTCCGGCGCCGCCGTCAGGACTTGGTAGGTCAAAGGAGGATTGGTCGTGCAGCCGATGGCACCGTTCGCCAGCGCCGCCTCGATGTCATCCGGCATGGCCGAATCGTTACACCAATCGGTCTCTGTGTCTTGGGCCATCCATTTGAGAAATGCGTGTTCCTTCATGTTGTGACCTTACTGTTAGCCCATAAACATCCCGCCGTTGACGTCGATCACGGCGCCGGTGATGAACTCGGCGGCGTCGGAGGCGAGAAATGCCGCGGTCTCGGCGATTCGCTCGGGTTCAATTACTCTGCCCACGGGTATGCTCTCGATGAGTCCCTTCCGAACCTCCGGTGTGAAGCCCTGTACCAAATCGGTGTTGGAAGGCCCGGGGGCAATCGCATTGACAGTAATGCCCTCACCCGCCACGCGACGGGCGACCCGCATGGTCAGGCCGATCATGCCGGCCTTCGACACGCTATAGGCACAACCCGTGTCGAATCCTCCCATCCGACCGGCCATGGAGGAGATATTGATGATTCGGCCCCACTTCCGAGGAATCATGTACTTCAGGGCGGCTTGCGTGGCAAAGACGGCACTCTTGAGGTTGACATCGATCACCCGCTGCCAGTGCTCCTCATCGATCTCCGTAATGGGTGTGGTGCTAAGGATGCCCGCATTGTTCACCAGGATGTCAACGCCGCCGAAACTGTCGAAGACGTCGGCGAAACAACGCCTGACTTCTCCCACATTGGAAACATCACAGACGAAGCAAATGGTCTCGATCCCCTCGTCGCTGATCTCCATCACCACCTTCTTCGCCGCCTCTCCATCAATGTCGACCAACACCGGGACAACTCCGCTGCGCGCCAGCGTGAGGGCAATAGCACGGCCGATACCTTTTGCGGAACCGGTCACCATGGCGATCCGTTTGCCGTCTGCGTCGATCTGCATGGGGCAATACTATACCGGCAATGCCGGTGCAGATCCAGCCTCGCATTCCATCCTGAGAAACGGCTCTCAGTTTATTGAAAAGGGGATTGCGTGCCGAGAAACTTCTCCGGCCAGTCGAAGGTCACCTTGAAGGCAAAGTACTTGGTATAGAATTCTCGGACATCGTCCAACTTCTCGGTGCTAACAATGGGCATGTTTTTTCTGATCTTCATGCTTGTCGTCCCCGCTACGCGGGATGATCGGGCTACTAAGGGACCGGCAAGAAATAACTTGGACTTTTGAATGCCCAATTGCACCCCATCTTTGATCGCTTCTCAATCGCAAATTCCGCGACGTAGAACGGCTACGCCTGTGGTTTCGCTCAATCGGGCGCAACCAAATATGAGGCACACTTGGACCCCAAATTGTCCAACTTATTTCTTGCCGATCCCTAAAAACCGCTCCAGGGAA
>JADFHU010000079.1 GCA_022567055.1 Planctomycetota bacterium | reverse complement strand
GCGCGACGATCAAAATAGATTGACGCCCACTTTCCGCCTCCCTATAGTGGGCGATTTAAGGGACCGTGAGGGCCCTCAGTGTGGAGCCGCCAATGGACGAAAACAAGATAGTGGGTGAAGGTATCACCTTTGACGACGTATTGCTCCGGCCCGCCAAGAGCAATCTGGTACCGAGTCAGGCGGACACCAGCACGCAGTTGACCGACCACATTCGCATCAACATCCCCATCTTGTCGGCCGCTATGGACACCGTCACGGAATCCGCGCTGGCGATCGCCTTGGCCCAGGAGGGCGGATTCGGCATTATCCATAAGAATCTCTCTGCGGCCGAACAGACGCGAGAGGTGGCGAAGGTCAAGCGGTCCGAGCACGGCGTCATCCAGGACCCCGTCACCCTCTCGCCCGACGAGCCGGTTCGCCGTGCCCTCGAGCTGATGAACGAGCAAAACGTCTCGGGTATCCCCATCGTCGACGGCAGGAAGCTCGTCGGCATCCTGACACGTCGTGACCTCAAGTTCCTCAAAGACCGTGACATCAAGATCCAGTTGGTCATGACCAAAGAGAACCTGCTCACCGGTCCGGAAGGAACTACCCTGGAAGAAGCCAAGGAAATGCTCCAGGAACGCAGGGTTGAAAAGCTGTTGCTGGTCAACCGGGCCGGTGAACTGGCCGGGTTGATCACCATGCGTGACATCGATCGGGTGCAGCAGTACCCTCGGGCCGCCCGCGATGACCGAGGACGCCTGCGGGTCGGGGCCGCGGTGGGCGTGCATGATTACGATCGCGCCGAGGCGCTGATCGACGCCGACGTGGACGTCCTGGTCGTGGACACCGCCCATGGCCACTCGGAGAACGTGGTCGAGACCGTCCGAACCATCAAGGCCGGACACTCCATTGACATCGTGGTCGGAAATATCGCCACGGCCGAAGCCGCGGAGGAACTCATCGAGGCCGGGGCCAATGCGGTCAAGGTTGGCATCGGGCCCGGGGCCATCTGCACGACGCGGGTGATCTCCGGCGTGGGCGTCCCACAGATCACGGCCGTCATGGACTGTGCCCGCGTCGGTCGCCTGTACAATATCCCCGTCATTGCCGACGGCGGTATCAAACATTCAGGAGACATCACCAAGGCCATCGCCGCCGGTGCTTCCAGCGTCATGCTGGGGTCACTCTTCGCGGGTCTCAAAGAGAGCCCGGGCCAACTCGTCATCTACAAGGGCCGACAGTTCAAAGAGTATCGGGGAATGGGGTCACTCGGCGCCATGGTCCAAGGGTCTGCCGATCGTTACAGCCAAAGCAGCCAAACTCAGGCCAGCAAGCTCGTTCCCGAAGGCGTGGAGGGCCGCGTCCCCTATCGAGGCGAACTCAGCGATTTCGTGTATCAACTGGTCGGAGGACTACGAGCCGGAATGGGCTACTGCGGGGCACACAACATCGAAGACCTCAGAGAAGACGGCCGCTTCGTCCGCATTACGACTGCTTCCGTGGGAGAATCCCATCCACACGACATCCAGATCACCCGGGAAGCACCCAACTATTCGGGTTCAAGTTCATTTGACAGCTAGTTCTTCAATGTTCCCCTTCCTCAAGGAAGCGTCATGATCAGGCAGACCGTCGCTATCCTTGATTTTGGTAGCCAATACGGCCAGCTCATCGCGCGACGTGTCCGCGAACAGAAAGTGTATTCCAAGCTCTATCCTGGGGACATCGCCGCCCGCAAGCTCGCACAGTTGCCGCTCAAGGGAATCATTCTCTCCGGTGGACCGGCCAGCGTTTATGCGGAGGGCGCCCCCCGCTGCGATGAGGAAATCTTCAAGCTGGGCGTGCCCGTCCTGGGCATCTGCTACGGGATGCAGCTCGGCTGCCAAATTCTAGGCGAAGAGATTCTCCCTGCCCAACACCGTGAATTCGGTCGCACCGACTTGACCATTCCCAAGGCCGAAGGGCTTCTGGCGGGATTGCCCCACTCCATGGAGGTCTGGGCCAGCCACGGCGATCAAATTGGCCGACTCACCGACGGCTTCGTGACCTTGGCCACCACCAAAACCTGCCCCCATGCCGTGGTCTACCACGCACGGAGCAACTTCTATGGGGTCCAGTTTCACCCGGAAGTCACACACACGCCGCTGGGATCGGAAGTATTGAAAAACTTCCTTTACGCCATCTGCCAATGCGAGGGTGATTGGAAGATGAAAGATGTCGTAGCTGAATCGATCAAGGCCGTCCAATCGCAGGTCGGCGACGGCCAGCTCATCTGCGGACTCAGCGGCGGCGTCGATTCCTCCGTGGTCGCCTGCCTCATCCATGAGGCCATCGGGGACCAACTGACCTGCATCTTCGTAGACAATGGCCTCTTGCGCATGAATGAGCGCGAGAATGTCGTCTCCACCTTCCATGACCATTTCCATGGTGACCTCCGCGTCGTCGACTGGGCGGACAGGTTTCTGACCGCACTGGTGGGCGTCACCGATCCCCAAGAGAAACGCAAGATCATCGGTGCGGAGTTCATCGAAGCGTTCAAGTCGGAAGCAGTCACTATTGAAAATGCTCGCTTCCTGGCCCAAGGCACGCTCTATCCTGATGTCATCGAATCGGGCTCAAAGGATGGCAATCTGGCCGCCACTATCAAACTCCACCACAACGTCGGCGGTTTGCCCGAACAACTGGGATTCGAACTCGTCGAACCCCTGCGCGATCTCTTCAAGGATGAGGTCCGCCACATGGGAGAGTTTCTGGGCCTGCCCGAGAAGATGGTGTGGCGTCATCCCTTTCCCGGCCCGGGTCTGGCCGTGAGGATCATCGGCGAGGTCACCGAAGCCAAGCTGGAGGTGCTCCGCCTAGCCGACAAAATCCTCATCGATGAGATCCAAGGCGCCGGCCTATACCGGTCTGTCTCGCAAACACTAGCGGTCCTGCTGCCCGTTTCGACGGTGGGCGTGATGGGCGATGAGCGCAGCTACGAGAACATCGTTGCCATCCGTTCCGTTGACACCACCGACTTTATGACCGCCGACTTTTCACGCATTCCCTATGATGTCTTGGCAAGGATCTCGAGCCGTATCATCAACGAAGTACGCGGCGTCAATCGCGTGGTCTACGACATCTCCAGCAAACCCCCCGCCACGATCGAGTGGGAATGATCCCCCATGGGCTACCCCACCAAGAAATGGCTCTCGATCCTTGGTCCAGGTGTCCTCGTCGCCGCCACCGGTGTGGGCGCGGGTGACCTGGCCACCGCCGCCTTCACGGGAAGCCGCTTGGGCCTGGCCTGCCTGTGGGCCGTGGTGCTAGGGGCGGGAATCAAATATCTTCTCAACGAAGGCCTGGCCCGTTGGCAACTGGTCACGGGTGACACCCTGCTGGAAGGCGTCGTCGCACATCTGGGGCGATCCGTCGTCTGGATCTTTTTCGCCTATCTGTTGGCATGGAGTTTCTTGGTCGCGGCGGTACTCATGAGCGCCTGTGGCGCGGCCGCCCATGCCATCTGGCCCCTCTTCCATTCGGCCCAGCAGGACAAGATCGCCTATGGCGTTCTGCACAGTGGCGCCGCCCTCGTCCTGATCAAGGTGGGCGGGTTCAGGCTCTTCGCCAAGACCATGGGGATCTGCATTGCAGCCATGTTCGCGGTGGTCATCGGGACCGCCCTGGCCTTAGCGCCGCCCTGGCAAGAGGTCGCCATGGGCATCCTAGTGCCGAGCCTCCCTCAGTGGCGAGGCGAGGGCCTGGCCTGGACGATTGGCTTGATGGGGGGCGTCGGAGGCACCGTGACGATCCTCTGCTATGGATACTGGATCCGCGAGGAGGGACGCGAGTCCGTCCGGGCACTGGGCGCCTGTCGCATCGACCTGGCGGTCGCCTACGCCATGACCGGTCTCTTTGGGCTGGCCATGGTGTTCATTGGCAGTGAACTGCCCCCAGCTCCCGGCAAGGGTGTCACCCTGATCGCGAATCTGGCCGACGTTTTGAGGACGCAGTTGGGTGCGCTGGGCCCGGCAGCCCGGTGGGCCTTTTTGATCGGGGCCTGGGCCGCCGTCTTCAGTAGCCTGCTCGGCGTCTGGCAGAGCGTCCCCTACCTCTTCGCGGATCTATGGCCGCAGATGAAGGGAACGCGCCCGGACAGAAAGGGGACAAGCCAGACCAACAAGACCAAGTCCGCGCTCTACGCCTCCAGCCTACTACTCCTAGCCACCTTGCCGATATCGGGGCTCGTCCTGATCGAATTCACCCAACTCGTCAAATGGTATTCGGTCACGGGGGCGCTGTTCATACCGATGCTGGCACTGGCCCTCTTGATTCTCAATGGCCAATCGACTTGGGTCACGAAGCCCTATCGCAATTCTCCTCTGACCACGCTGCTCCTGGTTGGGACCCTCCTGTTTTTTCTCTTTGCCGGCTGGCTGGTGTTGCGCAGTCGATTTTAGGCTCTGCCCGAAATCAGTTGAAGATTCTCGATGACTCGCTACACTGTTCCCTTCACCGCTTTGGCGAAAACCCCGCAATTGACACATGAAGGATTGAATCGGCATGTCCGAGTTTGTGATTGAGCCCGCACAGCGAATCAAACGCTTGCCGCCCTATCTATTTGGCCAACTGAATGCCCTGAAGATAGCCAAACGTCAGGCAGGTGCCGACAT
Source organism: Planctomycetota bacterium (assembly GCA_022567055.1). Classification (GTDB taxonomy): domain Bacteria; phylum Planctomycetota; class Phycisphaerae; order Sedimentisphaerales; family Anaerobacaceae; genus JAIPFM01. The sequence goes on along the minus strand of JADFHU010000079.1, from coordinate 7,739 downwards.
CATTGATCTGGGGATGGGAAATCCGACCGACAGCGCCCCGCGAATCGTGACCGACAAACTCTGCGAAGCGGCGGCCGATCCCCGCAATCACCGCTACAGTGCCTCCAAGGGCATCAAGAACCTGCGGAAAGAAGTGGCCCTCAAGTACAAGCGCAATTGGGACGTTTCCTTGGATCCCGAGACCGAGGTCTTGGCCTGCATCGGTTCCAAAGAGGGCTTCAGTCACCTCTGCTTGGCCATGCTCGGGCCGGGTGACACGGCAGTCGTGCCCGATCCTGCCTTCCCCATCCACATCTATGGTGTCACGCTAGCAGGCGCCAACGTCATCACGGTCCCCTTGGGATGCGATCAGACCTTTCTCGACAACATTGCCATGGTCTGTGAACACCTCTATCCCAAACCCAAGGTACTGATCTTGAACTACCCACACAATCCCACCGCCATGACCGTGGATGAAGGCTTCTTTGAAACAATCGTCGATCTGGCCAGACGTGTCGGCTTCATCGTCATCCACGATTTTGCCTATGGGGAGACCGCGTTCGACGGCTATCGACCCCCGAGCTTCTTGGCTGCCAAGGGGGCCAAGGAGCTCGGCGTAGAGTTCACCACCATGAGCAAGCCCTACAACATGGCGGGCTTCCGGGTGGGATTCGTCGCCGGCAATCCGACTCTGATTGATCATCTGGCCACCATCAAAGGCTACTACGACTACGGCATCTTCCAGGCCGTGCAAATCGCCGGTATCATCGCGATGCGGCACTGCGAAGCGGACATCTCCGCGCAGAACCAGAAGTACCAGTCCCGGCGCGATGTCCTCTGCGAGGGACTGCAGCGGATCGGCTGGCAGGTGGAAAAACCCCGCGCGTCCATGTTCGTCTGGGCGAAAGTACCGCCGGAGCATCTCATGGGCAAGGGGACCATCGACTATGCGATGGATCTGATGGAGCACGCGGAGGTGGCGGTTGCCCCGGGCCGTGCCTTCGGCGAGCATGGTGAAAACTTCATGCGAATCGCCCTGGTTGAGAACGAACAGCGCCTGCGTCAGGCCGTCCGCAACATTAATCGATACAACCAGAAAAAGCCCATTCGCAAGAACAAACTGGAGAAGTAGGGACAGATGTGTCCTCGCTTGCCGAAAAATCGAAAGTTGCACGCGGGGCGAGATATATCATAAGTTTTTCTTATTATTCCTGGAGAATACGGAATTGATTCTTCAGAAACTCTCACGGTGCCAGAACATGCCAGAAACCTGATATGTCAATACTTTTAAAGCACTTACACACACAGTCCAGACCAGAACTCGCCTGATGGGCGCCGATCTTATCGGAATGTTTGACTTGGTTCCGATCGTTTTGTTAGAATGGTGTGCCCAATGGCAAAGACAGGAAAAAACACTAGCAAAAAGCGTCCTCATAGCCCCCCTTCGAAGATCGCGACAGTCAAGACCAAGAAGGCCTTCCACCGGTATAAACAGGCCCTCGCATACCTCTTGAGCAAGACCGACTACGAGAAGCAGGAGCAGGTGCGCTACAATGTAACGACCTTCAATCTTGACCGGATGAGGGCCTTGCTCACCCTGCTGGGCAATCCACACACCAAGACCGCGACCGTGCATATTGCCGGTTCCAAGGGCAAGGGCTCGACGGCCACCATGCTGGCAAAAATGCTGGAGGCCAACGGATTCAAGGTGGGGCTGTACACCTCACCACACCTGATTCATTTGCATGAACGGATTCGGGTAAACTCGACCATGATCTCCGACTCTGAGATGCTCAGGCTGCTGAACCGTGCCCATGCAGCCATCGAAAAACTCTCCGAAAATGATCCGCCGACCTTCTTCGAGATCATGACGGCCTTGGCGTTCATACACTTCGCCGACAAGAAGGCGGACATCGCCATCATCGAGACTGGCCTGGGTGGGCGCCTGGACAGCACCAACGTAATCACCCCCGAGGTCATCGGGATCACGAGCCTCAGTATTGACCATCAGCAACAACTCGGCACCACGATCGATAGCATCGCCAGAGAGAAGGCCGGTGTCTTCAAGAAGGGCGTACCGGTCCTCACCGTCGAACAGGAGCCCAGTGCGATGCAGGTTCTCAGGTCAGAGGCCTTGGCAGTGGAATCACCCCTGAGTGTCACCGGCGACGACATTGACTTTTCCTATCGCTTCGAGACCTCCAGAGAGGATGGACCTCACACGCGTATCTGTTTGACGACGGAGACGAGCAAGTTTGAACACTTGCGTGTGCCGCTGCACGGCAGACACCAGGCCCTTAATTGTGGTTTGGCGCTGGCCATGCTGGACAAGCTAAAATCCAGCGGATTCGAAATCGACACCGAAAAAGCGACACGGGGCCTGAATGAGGTGTCGCTGATGGGCCGGATGGAGATGGTCTATGACAACCCTCGCATCATGATCGACGGGGCCCACAACGCGGCGAGTGTTCGGGCCTTGATTCATGCCATCGGCCAAAACATTCCCTACGATTCCATGGTCATTGTCTTCGGATGCAACAGTGACAAAGACGTGGCAGGGATGTTGGAACAGCTCCAATATGGTGCCGACAAGGTCATTTTCACACGCAGCAGTTCGCCGAAGGCCGTGTCTCCGGGGGACCTTGCGGACATGTATACCGAAATCTGCAACAAGATGTGTCAAACATCCTCTAGCTTGGGGGAGGCCTTGAAGATTGCGAACAGCGCGGTGAGCCGCGAAGACCTGATCTGCATCACGGGAAGTTTCTACTTGATCGGGCAGGCCAAGACCCGCCTCCAGCCGGCCTTGCAAGCTCACTGAGCGCCCTTCCTCCAGACCTGCCCCAGCCCCCTTTCGCTGATGGCGCCCGTGATGGCCTTGATCTGCTGGACCAAGACCTGCAACTCCTCGGTTGTCGCCAGCAGGTTCTCATAGAAACGGGCGTCCTGAACGAGCCTGCCGATGGTGCCTTCGCCCGCATTGACATGCCCCAGTAGCAGTCGTACTTCGGAGGCGACCTTACTCAATTCTTGGCTGGTCTCCACGACACTCTGCGTCAAGGCCTGAAACAGCGCGTCCGCATGCTCAAGGGTGTCGGTGCCCCTGGCCGCGAGGTTTCGGTACTCATCCAGAGTGCCCGACACCACCGACAGGGTGGCCTTGGTCTGAACCAAGGTCTGGGTAAGCTCGGAGGAGGCCGCCGCGAAGTTCGTCAAAATCGTCTTGAAGTTTTCCTGGTTTTGCCGATCTCCTGCCATGTTGTTGGCGTTTCCGAGGAACACCCGAATGTCATCCACCAGCAGCTCCAGTTTCTTCTGACTCTCCTGTGGAAAGAACTCACTGGTCATGCCGGTGGCCCCCTGCAGCACGATCCCATCGACCATGAATTCAGTCACCGGTCGCGCCGGGTCCGGCTGCGGCGCCTCGATTTCGATGAAACTGCTGCCCAAGCCACGCGTCATCAGGGTGACCGTACTGTCGAGTGGAATGTTATCGTATTGCTCACCAATGCTTAGCGTGACCCTGGTCTGGTGGTAGCGCAATTCGCCCGGCCCAATCTCTGCCAGGATCTCGGGGGCCGTCACCACCGTGACCCGGCCAATCTGATAACCACAGAAATGAACCGGTGTGTCCTTCTGGGCGCCTGCGGCGGCGCGAAACTGTACATGGACGTCGAAGGATTTCCATTGTGTCACAATACGCGGTAAGTCTCCAAATTTGTAAATCAACCAGCCAAAGGCGAAGAGGCCAATAATGACGAACAGGCCGACCACAAAATTGTGTCGTTTCTGAACGGCTTCATAGTCACTCATGCTCGCGGCCTCCCGCCTTTCGTCCTTCTATGAACAACTCCCGGATGGCGCGGAGAGGATACCCGCTCCGATTGAGCCGTTTGATCAGTTTGATTCGGTCAATGGCCTTCTGGTCAAACATGCGTCTCCCGGTCGACCTGACCTGCGTCGGGTCGACGAGCCCAACCATAATATAGTACTGCAAGGACTGACGTGAGACATCGGCCCGTTTTGCCGCTTCCCCTATGGACACCAGGTGGTCTTCTGTTGCCAAACCAATCTCTCACACAGAACTCATGGGCGCCGGTTCGCCTGGACGAGGGCCAGGAAGGACCGGCGGATCTGATGGATCCCCAACCTGCCGGTCACTCGACCCACAGCGGGCGCTTCAACGATCTGTTTCGACGATCGGGGCGACAGCATGAGCAAGTAGTCGGCATTGCGGGGAATTTCATACTGTGTCTGCCGACATGCCTCCCGGAGCAGGCGCTTCAATCTATTACGCACCACGGCGGAACCACAGGACCGACCCACTGAGACCCCGAATCGGGGATACCCCATTTCATTTTCGCCCATGTAGACCACCAAGAGGCCATCGGAGCGTCTGCGTCTCTGACCGAGCACGGCCTTGAACTGGTGGTTTTTGACCAATCTCTGTTTTTTTGGAAATATGAAACGTTTCATGAGACGTCGGGCCATTTCACGGTAACGATCCACAGTAGATCCAGCGCCACTCATCGTAGCAGAGATTGGTCTGCAACGATACGACGGACTCCATTTGCCGGCGTGGCCGCATTCAATTGCACACCATCCATTTATCCTGTACTTCCCAAACTGCTCTTTCGCCCCTGCAAGAGAATCACGCTCGTTACGGAGTCGATGGTGCCATCAGTTAGGTCGAGCCGCGCGATTCTCGGACTTCCAAGAGAGGCTCCAAAAAAGAGCGGAAATGGCTTTACGGGGCCGATAGAGGGCTGTATAGTCGCGTCTTCGGACATCCTTCTCTAAGAGAGAAACACAGGAGACTTTCAGAATGAAACGGACGACTAAAAGCAACAGCAGGGCTTACCTTGTCACCATCGGACTGGTTGTCGGACTCCTATTGATCGTAGTGATCTCCCTCGCCCCCGACCTCATGAACAGAAACGCATCGGACGAAGTGAAGGATGGGCTGGACACGACCATTCAGGTCGCCGATCAGGGCCGGAGAACGGCCGCTGAGACTGAGGACCAAACGCCAACAAAGTCAGCGACGACCCTTTCTGCCGAGACGAGTAAAAAACCTCTCAAGACCAATCCCTTGGCGCAGGTCGTCGGCGAGTTCCTCGGATCTGACAAGAGCAGCGCCATCAAGTTGCAGGATGTCGTCAGCGGCGCTAACTGGATGCCCGTGGAGGCCCATGAGGCCTGGTTTGGCAGGGCTGCACCGGGCTTCTCCGTCGTCGACATTGACGGCAAGCAACACCGGCTGGCCGATTTCAAGGGGAAACAGGTCGTGATCGCACTTTGGGCCCCTTCCGTTGCCCACTCGGTCAGTGGGTTGCAGACCTTTGGCGAATTACGCGCGACCCTACCGCCGGAGGAATTGGTCGTCCTGGGCATCTCATTTGACGGACAGGAGCAGGTCAAAAGGACCCTGAAGCGGGCGCCGGGGATCAACTATCCCATCGTGGCAGCGGAGGGCCAAGCGATGCCGGCACCTTACAGCACGAACACGCTCGTGCCGGGTGCCATTTTCATCGAGGCCGACGGGACGTTCAAGATCTCAATCCATGGGACCATTCCGCTCGAAGAAATGAAACGCCTGCTCCGGGCGGGCTAGGCTCTGTACACCGAGTTTCCACTGGACAGCCAGACTCCGCTTCTCTACACTATGTGTCTGTAGGCCGATACTTAGTTAAATTGACATTAGAGGTTTAGACATGGCTCATAAAAAAGGGCAGGGATCATCCCGAAACGGCAGAGACAGCAACCCGAAGTTTAGGGGCGTCAAGCTCTACGGCGGTCAAGCCGCTAAGGCAGGTGCGATCATTGTGCGCCAATGTGGCACAAAATTCTTCGCGGGCAACAATGTGGGGATGGGTCGCGACTTCACGTTGTTTGCCAAGGCAGAGGGCAAGGTCCAGTTTGTCGGCCGCAAGGTCCACATCGTCTGACAGACCCTTTCTTCTTGGAAAAACTCGCTTGTTTGGGATGGCCTCGCGCCATCCTTTTTTTATTGCTGTCGGAACCGCCCCCCAAAAAAGATGTTTGTCGATGAGGCCAGAATCTATGTCAAGGCAGGTGAGGGAGGCCACGGGTGCGTGAGCTTTCGACGTGAGAAATACATCCCCAAGGGAGGACCCGATGGAGGGGATGGAGGACGCGGTGGTCACGTCTACTTCGTGGCTGTAGAAAACATGACCACTCTCATCGACTTTAAGGGACAGCATCACTGGCGGGCGAAGAATGGCCAGCCGGGCATGGGACGAAACCGACACGGCGCCGACGGAGAGGATCTGCGCATCAAGGTGCCCCCCGGCACCATGATATTCGACGAGGATCTCGACCTCATGCTCAAGGACCTGACCGAAATCGACAGAGAGGTCATGGTCTGCCGATCGGGCACAGGAGGGAGAGGAAACAAGCGCTTCGCGACCTCGGTGAACCAAGCGCCCCGCCATGCCACCCCCGGAACACGCGGCCAGGAGCGGCGTCTGCGCCTCGAACTGAAGCTGATCGCGGACGTTGGCCTGCTGGGCATCCCCAATGCCGGCAAGAGCACGCTGGTTTCGCGATGTTCGGCTGCCCGTCCCAAGATCGCGGACTATCCCTTCACGACCTTGGAGCCGGTCCTGGGCATCGTAGAGTTGAGTGACTACCGTCGTTTCGTGATGGCGGACATCCCCGGCATCATCGAAGGGGCTCACCGGGGAGTGGGCTTGGGTTTCGAGTTTCTCAGGCACATTGAACGCACGACCGTCTTGGCGCATGTGCTCGACATCTTGCCCACCGACGGATCAGACCCCCTGGTCAACTACCAGACTATTCGCACTGAGCTAAGTCGGTACAGCGAGACCCTGGCAGCCAAGCCGGAGGTCATCCTGGTCAACAAGACGGACCTGGACCCGGAAAACAAAGCGCTTTACAATTTTCAGCGTCGACTGGACAAGAAAGTCTACCCTATCTCGGCCGTGACCGGACAGGGGCTCTCCGAGGTGAACGAACACCTCTGGCGGATGGTGCGGGCGATCAAAGAGACCTCATGAACATCATTGCCATTGATATTGGAAACAGCTCCATTGAACTCGGCCTCTTTGTGGGCGACAAGGTCGAACCCGTGCAGTGCATCGCCGGAGTGGAAAAAGCCCACTTGAAGCAGGCCATCTGCGCGGCCTGGATCAAGATTCCGCTGGTAACGAGATCCACAGAAGGCAAGCGAGACGGAGTGATCGTGGTCTGCAGCGTGCAGCCCGCCTGGACGGAGATGATCAGAGAGATCGCGCGCGAGGCCTTGGACGAGCGCATCTACGTGATCGGCGACGACATCCCCGTGCAAATAGAATCCTCGCAAGTCAACATCGCAAAGGTGGGTACCGATCGCCTGGTCGCAGCCACGGCGGCCTTCACCATGTTCGAGAAGGCTGCCGTCATCATCGACATCGGCACCGCGATCACCATCGATCTAATAGATGGAAAGGGCCAGTTTGAGGGGGGTGTGATCTTCCCGGGCTTTGAACTCGGCGCACGGGCGCTGCACGAGCACACGGCGCAGCTCCCGAAGATAGCCGTCAAGAGACCCGCTGGGCCCTGGGGCAAGAACACCCAAGACGCGATGAACTGCGGCCTCTACTATGCGGCCATTGGCGCCATCGAAGAGATCATCCGCCGATTCTCCGAGGTCCTCGGCGCCTGGCCTCAGACCATCTGCACGGGTTCCGGCGCGGAACTTATCCGAGAGGATTGCCAATTCATCGACTCTTATGTCC
>JADFHU010000702.1 GCA_022567055.1 Planctomycetota bacterium | reverse complement strand
TACCTATCACCCTTTTCAGCTAGCGTTTGCTAGACACCGGCTCTTCCATTTCATGCATGTAGATCTCTTCCAGATCAGCATGCTCAAAGTCACCGCATTCTCGCACCGCGACCAGTCTGCCCTGTTTCATGATCCCGACACGATCGGCGATCATCTTGGCTCGAAAGATGTCATGCGTCGTCATCAAGATGGCCTTGCCCTGTTCTCGCAACGCATCGAGCTGACCTAGGAATTCCCTGGCACTCTGAGGATCCAGACCACTGGTCGGTTCGTCCATGATGATGGCCGGGGGATCCTTGATCAACGCAATGGCGATGCCCAACTTTTGCCGCATGCCCTTGGAGAAGTTCTTGAGACGCATGGTCAGAGCTTTTTCCGGCAGGCCGACCGTACGCATGGCATCGTCTAGTTCGTGATTCTTCAAGCCCTTCTTGCCACCCAGCTCGGCAAAAAAGCGGAGATTCTGACGCGCCGTAAACATGCCGTAGAGCTGGACGTTTTCCGACACATAGGAGACATACTTTTTCGCCTCCAAGGGACGCTCGTTGCAGTCATGCCCATTGATAGTGCAGTGACCTTCGGTGGGTTGAATGAAGTCCAGGAGGATGTTGATCGTCGTGGTCTTGCCGGCGCCGTTGGCGCCCAACAGACAGAACACTTCACCCGGCTGAATCGAGTAGGTCACATGGTCCAATGCGATTGCGCCGTCTTCGTAGCGTTTGGTGAGTCCTTTGATATCGATCATGGATGTCGATCTTTCAATCGTCTTCTCGATTCGTCTTCATTCATTCGGCGTAGGGGCCTCTGTGCACCCCCTCAATCGCTTTCTGCACAGACAGCACATCCTAGCGCCGACTCAACTTTCCGCCGAAGAATATAATCCCAATCATAATGGACAAGAGCCCCCCGACGAGAATCGAGGTGGCGGTCAGGCTGGTCTTCGCGTTGACCCGGACGGTCAAGCGTTTCTTGAGGGCTTCGATGACCTGACTTCCCGACTGTCCCCGGGCGTTGAGGTGGGCTTCATATTCGCCCACACCCACATCCCGATTGGGCTCCAGATGAATGGTGACGGAGATTTTTTCATTTGGCAGCAGTTTTTCGATCTGCTTGGGCTCAATCTGCGCGTCCCACCTAAACGGCACGGACAACTCCGGGCGAATATTGAAGAGGGTCAATGTCCCGGCGTTGTGCAGGTCCGCCCTGAGCCCGATACTCTCCTGAGGGTTTAACTCCAAGTATGAATTGTGGATGAGGATCTCCAGGCGGCCTCTGCCTCTGGGGGTGAGTACCAGATCGACGCGGGCTGCGTGGATGAGATTCAGTTCTTCAACAGGGATTGAATCGGGTCCGTGCTGACGTTTGCGGTGATTTAGCGCTTCAAGCTGGGTGGGCGTCACTATCCAAGCCTGAAACTCGATCATCTTGTCGATCAGCGTCTCAGTCAGGTTGTGGGGAATCGAGACACGAAAGTTGAGCGTGTGCTTACTCACCTCTTCAGAGAAACGGATACTGGAGACACGCGCGCCCTGTTCCGTAAAGGAATAGGTTATCTGAGCGGGCAGGTTCGTCGCCGTCAGCGAAAAGTTTTGGTCGGTGGTGACAAGCATTTCGAGGTCCAAGGGATAGTCAATATCGCTGCCCAACGCTCCTTCCACTGAAAACTGCGACGCCACCACGGTTGGCCTGGTTTGCAGGGCGTCGTTTTCCAGGCAGATCGTCTCGGTGATGTTCTTGTTCAAGTACCGCAGACGAATGCCGGCATGATCGATATCGGTCAGCAGGGTGAAGGTGAGGTTCGCTGTCTTGCCGTAGGGCAAAATGTCCACAATCTGTTCGTAGGGTTTACCCACACTGATGGAATCCTTGTCCACGATGGAGACCATGATGTTCTCGATGTCGAGCAATGCCCGAATCGCCTCGGGTGTCTGCCACACGGCGTTGTCCCGCTCGAGCGTCTCCTCCTGAACCAGGGCCGTCTCCGCCAAGGACAGGTTGGAGGTATTGTGCAAGACGATGTACAGCTTGCGGCGACCCTCCGGGTCACGGTACTTCTTGGCTTCCAGGATGGTAATGTGGGTCGCATTGTCCAGGAACCCGAGTTGCGTCTCTTCGAGTTGAATCTTCGCTTCCTCGAGTCGCTGCGTTGCCTGCGCATGGCGAGATATCGACTCATGAAGCTCCTTCTTGGAGATGATGCTCTCGTCGAAAAAATGTTGCGCCTCTTCGGCCTCACTCTGGGTACGGTCAAAAGCCTCGCGCATATGCCCCAGCGCCACCAGCGCCAGTCGCATGCTGAGATCATTGAGAATCGTCGTCCGCGTTCTTAGGGCCTCACTGCGGCCCAGAACAGTCGTGTGACAGAGCGTCATCCACAGAAGGACAACGATCAGCCATAAGCATTGACACCGGCGACGATGCGAACGGTCGCCACTGCCGCTGCCCACCCTATTTGTGTTCTCTCGCTTTTTCATTTGAAATACCGAATCGCACTCCTCAAGTTCTCCTGCCGTTCGATCAGCCGCTCCTGTTCACGAAAGTGGCTGTCCTGGGCACGAAAGAAGTTCTCCCGAAACCGTTCCAAGGCGTCATCGTCGATGCGCCCGACGTCACGAAGTTGCTCCTGTATCGAGAAGCGCTCTCGCTCAATGTCCACATTTTCCCGGGCAAGCGTGACCTGATACTCCTGCTCCAGCAAAAGGGTATACCCCTGTCGGACCCGCAGCTCGATCTGATCCTTGGCATCCGCCAGAGCGGCCTTCAGACTGGCCAGAAAGGCTCGAAGTTGGATCGATCTCCCCCGGCGAGCCCCTCCCCGCACTACCGGAAACCTGACCTGGACGCCGGCGAACCAGCCGCGGTTCGGCCCATCCAAGGAAACCTCCTGAGGAAACAGGCCCAGGCCGTCGACGTCCCCATTCTTTTGCACGATCCCCGGCTGCCCCAGGACGTCCAATCCCCAAGTACCCTGCTCGTTGGACAATTCCGTTCCCACGCGCCCGTGCCGATCCTGATAGCCGGTCTCGGCACGCAGATCGGGTAGATACTCAAACTTGTGCTGATCCACCAGGCGTTTTTGCTCGGAGAGCACGGCCTCCGCCAGGGCGACATCGCTGCTCTGAGACAGCGCCAGGGCCACCATGCTTTCACCATCATAGCCTTCCAGGCCGAAGCGATCCTCCTGGCCCACGAATTCGACCTTATCCGCACCTACGGGCAAGCCAATCAATCGCAGGAGTTCCATTTCGCGATTGAACTTCTCGCGCTCAAGCGTCGCCTCTACGCCGACGTACCCGTCACCGCCGTC
>JADFHU010000078.1 GCA_022567055.1 Planctomycetota bacterium | reverse complement strand
ACCCCGCTTGAGGACCTGCTGAAAAAGCGCTACCAGAAATGGCGACGGCTGGGGACAGAGTTTACGGTCCCTGGCGGAGACCAGCCGACCTTCGAGCAGCTCGAATTGCCCGCCAAGCCCAGCGGTACACGGAGCGAAAAGACCACAACAAGGATGTGATGGCCTCATTCAAACGCCGGTTGGCAGATCGCTTGCATCCCTGCGCCACTTGGCTGTTTGGCCGTGTGGGTATCCTAGCGCAGCGCTTGGTCTATTGCCTCAACCGTCTTACGCTTGACGACGAAAAGGCCCTGAAAGGCGACGCCCGGAAGGGAAAGACGATCTTCGCCTGCTGGCATGGACATCTCTTTTATCAGTCCTATTACTATGCCAAGCGCATCCGCAAGCCCCAGATGGCGGTCATGGTGAGCCAGAGTCGTGATGGGGACTACGGGACGGCTGTCATCGAGGGCCTAAAGATGGAAGCCGTGCGTGGCTCCAGCAGCGAGGGGGCCAGAACGGCGATCCGCATCGTACGCGACCGGCTCAAGAAAGGTCACAATGTCGTGGTCACTCCCGATGGTCCCCGCGGTCCCGCCTTTAAAGTGCAGATTGGCATCATTAAGCTGGCCCAGATGACAGGCGCCCCCATCGTGCCGTTGTGCTATGACGCCAGCCGGAAAAAAACCTTCAAGAGCTGGGATCGATTCATTTTGCCCCTGCCCTTTGGCCATGTCCATATCGCCCACGGGGATCCGCTCATTGTCCCCCGCGGCAGCACTCCGGATGAAATTGAGGGATACCGAGTTCAACTGGAGGAGACCATGCGGGGACTCAATCAGAGGGCCAGCCAGGAAGTCGGGAACTGAGGGACCGGCAAGAGAAGAGTGATCAGTAATCAGTGATCAGTAAACAGTAATCAGTAATCGGTGATCAGTGACTGGTTGGGCGAAAAAGCTGACTGCTTCACCACTGACTTACTGATTACTTCCCTGCCAATGTCAGTGGAGGGGCTGAGAAAGGGGGGGGCACGTCATCGTCGTAAATATGCGATCGCCCAGTGGCACTGCCGGGTTTCCATTGATTTTTCCCTTTCGACCCCCTATGCTGCACACCCTATGACTGAAAAACGCATCCACATCAAGAGCTACGGCTGCCAGATGAACAAGCTGGACACGGCCTTGGTCTCCTCGGCCTTCAAGGATGCCAAGTACACCAAAACCGAGGACATTCACTTGGCGGACATCGTGCGGATCAACACCTGCTCTGTCCGGCAGCACGCGGAAGACCGGGTCATCTCGAACCTGGGGTACCTCAAGCACCTCAAGAAATCGAAGCCCGATTTGGTGGTGGGCGTGATTGGCTGTATGGGGCAGCGCTTGGGGGAGGAGTTGCTCGCGCGCGAAGAGGTCGACCTCGTCTGTGGCCCGGACCAAATCCCCCACATCGTGGATCTGTGCCACCAGGTGATCACCGAGAAGACCAAGGTACTTGATGTATCCGACCGGATTCGTCATCGGTCCGCAGACAACCCCGAACTGGAGGCCTTTGAGTCGATGCACGACAGCGATGACAAGGCGATAGAAGGACAGGCCTTCGTGCGCGTCATGCGCGGCTGCAATTACTTCTGCACCTTCTGCATCGTACCCTTTGTCCGCGGTCCGGAAGTGTCCCGGCCCATCGGCGCCATCGTCGACCAGGTAAAGAGGTTGGCAGCGGATGGCGTCAGGCAGGTGACACTCCTCGGTCAGACTGTCAATGCCTACGAATGCCGGGCGGGTGACCGGATCTATTCGCTCGCCGACGTGCTGGAACAGGTCCATGACGTCGAAGGCATCGATTGGATTCGATTCATTACCAACTACCCGGCTCCCAAGTATTTCGATGGCATCATGAACGCGATCGCCCATCTGCCCAAGGTGTGTAAATACTTCCACATGCCGGCCCAGAGCGGATCCGATCGCATCCTCGAAGCGATGAATCGCAAGTATACCTGCCAGGAATACCTGGACCTGATCGATCGAGCCCGCGGCGCGATCCCGGATCTCTCCCTTGCCGGAGACTTCATCGTCGGCTTTCCGGGAGAGACAGAGGAGGATTTTCAGGCCAGCGTCGAACTCGTTAAGAAGGTCGCGTACAAGAACTCCTTCGTGTTCAAGTATTCACCCCGTCCCGGCACGACCTCCGAGAAAAGCCTTGAGGACGACGTCAGCGCCGAGACCAAGGCACAGCGCAACGTGGAGTTGTTGGCGGTTCAAGAATCGGTCAGCCAGGCGCTCAGCCGGCAATTTCTGGGGCAACGCGTCCGGGTCTTGGTGGAAGGCCTAAGCAAAAAACCCCACCTCAACGCGGCCGGCAGCCAAGGCCTGCCGCAATTGGTCGGTCGCACCGACACCGACTGGATCGTCGTGTTTAATGGTCCCAGATCTCTCACAGGGAGGTTCGTCGAGGTCACGATCGACAAGACGAGCCCGCTGACCCTCTTTGGTCAACTGCCGGCGAAGCTCAGGCAAGCTGTCACCGCCGGCGAAGGGCGAGCGGACAGCACTTCCTTTGTCGTGGCAAGAGAATCCGCACGAGTGTAAGCGCCGACTCGGCGTTCATCAAAAGGCTCGCCACAGGTACAACACCTGGGGCGTACTCCACTCGTGCAGCGTGTGTTGGTCAATCTTCAGAAAACTGGATCGACCCTGCAGGCCCAGCAAGTCTCGAACCGTAAAAGGTTCCCGGTACTCCACCACCAGGGCGTTCGTGACATCGGCCATGGACTGGATGAGGGTCATCGCATCGTCCAAGTAGCCAATCTGGTCGATGAGCCTATTCTCCTGCGCTTCGTTCGCCGAGAAGATAGTCCCATCCGCCAATGTTTCGACCTGTTCGGCTGATAAGTGGTCCTGCCGACTCGTCTGGACGATCGACAAGAACCGGGCATAGGCCGGCCGGATGAGTTGATTCTGCAGATACTCCAGTTGTTCCTCGGTGGGCTTGTGATAGGAGCTCGGCCAGTCCTTGCGTTCACCCGACTTCACGACCACGGGCAGCACACCCAACTTCTCCCCCAGCAGGTCTTCGAGCACGAAATAGGACATGATCACGCCGATGGAGCCCGTGATCGCCGTGGGTTCAGCCATGATCTGCTCACAGGCGGCCGAGACGTAGTAGCCCCCGGAGGCGGCCACGCCCTGCATGAACGCCAGCACCGGTTTCCCTTCGCGCTCGCGGAACCTACGAATCTCGTGATAGATTTGGTCGCTGGCCGAAATCGTCCCGCCGGGGGAATTGACCCGGATGATCAACCCGGCAACGGCACGGTCCCTAGCGGCCATTTTGAGTTGCCCCCGCACACGGTCGGCTTGACGCGAGTTGATCACACCCTCAACATTGACGACGACAATCTTCTTCGACCGGCTGCCCTTCTGGATGACACTTTCCGTGAATGTCCCTGACTGGGGTCCCAGCGAAAAAAAGGCCACGGTGCCGAGCAGTGTCACGAAGAGTCCGATGTTGACCAGCACCGACAGTGCAAGAAAGAGCCACCCTAGGACGCGCCAGCCACTGCGGCGACGTGGCGTCGGCGCTGTCGGTAAAGGTGCGATGGGTCCCGGCGGCACGTGCGTCGAATCCGGCGAACCTTGCGAGCCGCCGACTCCCCCATACTGTGGATCATCCATACCATATCCTTTCAAGAGCAGGTTCGCGAAGTATAGGTGGAGCCCTCGATGCTGTCAAATTGTAGGTCTCGGATGGTGAAGCTAGTAATCAGTGATCAGTAAACAGTAAACAGTGGCGAGGGAAAGCGATCTGTCTCTGGCCCACACAGATTACTGATGACTGAAAACCCGCGTTCCTTGACAGATCTCGGCGCGGACCTACAATCGCGGTCGATGGCTGGCACCGACCCACAGAGAAGGCTCCGCAGGAGAGACAAAAAGCCCCACCCCATTCGAGATTGGTTGATATACGCCATGATCCGCGTCCTAGCGGCGGTCTCATCCCTTTTTCCGGTCAATGCGATACTGTCCCTGGCCTGCCTCTTTGGAAAGATGCTGTGGCTCTTTCACCGGGAAGGTCGCGGACGAGCCACGGACAATCTTCGCGCCAGCTTTCCGGCGAAAGACGCTCGCTGGATCGCCAAGACTGGCCGCCGCAGCTTCGAGCAGATCGCCATGCTCGGTGTCGATTGCCTGCTCACACCCAAACTCGCACACTCGCACAACTGGAAACGCTACGCCCGATTCACGAACATCGAGCGGGCCAAGTGGATGATGCAGGAGGGCCGCGGACTCGTCTTGGTCACCGGTCACTATGGTAACTTCGAGATCGCGGGCTACCTGCTGGGCCTGTTTGGATTCAAGATCTACAGTGTCGCTCGGGCCCTGGACAACCGACATCTCGACCATTACATGCGTGCCATCCGTGAACGCAAGGGGCAAAAGATCATCGACAAGCGCGGTGCCGCCCGCCTCATGGCCCAAGCCTCGGAAGAAGGCGTCAGCTTGGGACTCATCGCCGATCAGGACGCCGGATACAAGGGCATCTTCGTCGATTTCTTCGGGCGCAAGGCCAGCACCTACAAAAGCATCGCCCTGACAGCGATCACCAAGAACATGCCTGTGGTCATTGGTTACAGCCGCCGCGTGGGCAATCGGTTTTTCTTCGACATCGGCATCCAGCGCATCATCTTCCCGGAAGAATGGGCGGATCAGAAAGACCCAGTCACCTGGGTCACGGCCGAGTACACCAGGGCCATCGAGGCGTTCGTCCGTGAGGACCCCAGTCAATACTGGTGGGTCCACCGTCGCTGGAAATCCAAGCCGGGAGACAGACGCCGGCGGAAATCGACCTCTCGGTAAACACTCCCCCTTTTTCCAATTCAAACTCTTGCAAAACGCCCTGGACCGTCTCAGCTCACGCGCCCATTCACCCGGCCGTTGCGAGGTCGAGGAAGACAATGATCGAAGGATTGCCGACGGGAGTGTAATGGCCGGTGAAGGTCAGGCCTCCCGAAATTCGATCCCTGCGGAAGACAGCAATGTTGTCGCCCCGTTGATTGCAGGAGTAGAGAAACTGGCCGCTGGGGTCGAAATTGAAGCTGCGCGGGTAGTTCCCTCGCGTCCACTCTTCCCCGACGAAGGTCAGCTCGCCGGTTTCGCCGACGGAAAAGATCGCAATGCTGTCGTGCAGCCGGTTGCCCGCATAGACGAAGCGGCCATCGGCGGAAACCAGGATCCCGGAGCAGAAATTACTGCCGGCGAAACCGGGAGGCAGGCTGGAAATGGTCTGCCGCGAGGTTAGCAGTCCCCTGGCGGAATCGTAGTCAAACAAGACGATGGTTGAACCCTCCTCCTGCAAGGAATAGAGCCAGCGCCCATTGGGATGGAAGTGGAAATGCCGCGGCCCGTCTCCCGGTGGCAGCGAGACAGCAGGAGGATCGTTCGGCGTCAGCGCTCCCTTCTTGTCATCGAATTTCCAGACGTAGATTTTATCCAATCCCAGATCGACATGCAGGACGAAACGTCCCGAGGGGTCGGCCTCGATCATGTGAGCGTGAGGCTGGTCGTGCCCGCTGAAGGCAAAGCTGCCCGCAGGGGCGTTCGTGGCCTTGGTGGGGCCCACCTCTCCGGCATCTTTTTTGATGTCCGTCGCGGCCCCCAGGCTGCCGTCGGGTAGAATAGGAAGAGCCGCCACGGAGCCGCCGAAGTAATTAGCCACCAGCACGAACCGTCCGGACGGATGGACACTGAGATGGGCCGGCCCCTTGCCGCCGGAACTCACGGTGTTCAGCAATTGCAACTGCCCATCGGCCGGATTGATGGCGAAGGCGCTGACCGACCCCGCCTCCTCGTCGCCTATCCTTTCGGTTTCATTCGCCGAATACAGGCGCGTCCTGGCGGCATTGAAGGCCAGGGCGCTCGGGCTGGTCCCCATCTCATACAAACCGCATGGCGTCATGGCTCCCGTGGCGCGCTCCACCTGAAACAGGTGAATGCCGCGCCCGTTTCCGGGAGGCAGATCCACCTGAGTGGACCGCATATTCTGGAGCGGGGATGTATAGGTGCCCACGTAGGCTATGAGCAGCCCCTTGGCGTCGCCCGATTGCGCCTTGAGCAAGGATGCAGCAAACATCGCCGCCCCGCCCGCCAGCGCGGAGGAGACTTTCAGAAACGAGCGACGGGAATGTCTGGGCGGAATCATGATGGGAGGATGCTGCATGGGAGTTGATCGTCAGGGATCATAGCATGCATATACCTCAACGCCGTTGCATCACGTGGATATTCTGAGTCACCTCGTCCAAGACATACACCCGTTGGTTGTCAGGGCTCACCTCGATGGGAATATAGCACTTGCCGGGTATGGCACCCTCCCAACGCGTTACGTTCACCAAGGCAACCATCCCCAGAAACTCTCCCTCAGGCGTATAACGCTTCACGCGTCCCACGCCCGATGAGGCGGTGATCAGTTCGCCGTCGGGGGCAAAGCAAATGCCCACCGGATTGCAGCAACTGGCGAAGCCTTCAATACTTGTGCGACTGCGCTTTCCCCACCGACCGAGCAACGTTCCCGCGAATGTATAGGTGTTGACACGAAAG
The DNA here is from genome assembly GCA_022567055.1 of Planctomycetota bacterium. GTDB lineage: Bacteria > Planctomycetota > Phycisphaerae > Sedimentisphaerales > Anaerobacaceae > JAIPFM01. The sequence goes on along the minus strand of JADFHU010000078.1, from coordinate 5,830 downwards.
CGGGTGTTCTCTGCAACCACCAGTTTATCGTTGTCGAGCGTTTCCAAGTCGATGTGTGCGCAACAGCCCCGCAGATTCTCAATGATGCGCAGCGGCTCACCCAACTCGCGGCTGAATCGATACACATCCTGATTGGACCGAGTGCCGCCTCCGTCCATGTGAAGCGCCACAAAGAGATAGGCGGCGGAAGAGGTAATGCCGGCTGGAACGACACGATTGAATGCCAGCGCACCTGGGGGCGGATCCTCGGATTGATCCTGTTGGGACTTCCTTGCATGTTCCGCCTGTGCGGCTTCCGCCAGCATCTCACGATAATCCAGCTCCTGCAAGAGGTCGCCCGCGGCGTTGAAACGCATCAACCAGCCTGCGCCACCCACGTAGATATCTCCCTCGGCGCTGCCGTGCAGCATGACGGGCAACTTGCCTTTGTACCAATTGCGCCGCGGCGGCATCTTCTCCGTCATGTCCCAGGTCTCAAGTGTCTCCCCCTCTGGAGAATAGAAAACGATCTCGTGGGTGGCCGGTTCCTGACTCCAGCGGGAGATACTGGCCATCAGGCGGCCGTCGCTGGTCATGGCGAAGGTGCTGACCAAATCCTCTGCATCCTCCTTAAGGGTGATCGTTGGCAGTTCTTCATGGGTGGCCGCCATGCTCGCGATCACTGCATCCTCGATCGCCTGTGCCAGCGCCGCTCGATGCGGCAACATCACGCCCAGCAGGGCCATCACGCAAACCACTCGTTGGAACGACATTCCATCTCCTTGCTCTCTGTTTCAGAGTTCATACCGGCAAGAAACCGGCAGGCATCCCCACCCGATGCGCTAGCGCCGTGACTGGCCGATGGGATTCAGCTTACTCTCTGCAGGGATGAGTCCGCATGGTCGAGCGCATAGACCGCACCCTTGGGCCCGGCGGCCACGCTGAGTCCGCCGCCACTACAGGCCTGATGGTTGTCATAGGAAGACAGGCGGTCGGCGGTGAACTGCTCTGGCTCGGCCAGGGTCTTGATATAGTCGCCCTTGCTGGAGAAGAGTTTGATGCGCGGCTGGCCTCGTTCAGCGGTCACGAATTTGCCGTCGGGCAACACCGCCAGGTCCACGGGGTTACAGCAGCCGGAAAAGCCTGCGGCGTCGCGTGACTTCGCACCCCAGCTGGCCACAGAAATTCCGGCAGGACTGAACGTCTCCACGCGATGGCGCGAGGAATGGGCCACATGTAGTCGCCCTTCGGCATCGACTTCCACTGGGAAGAAGTTCGCCGCTGCCGCGAAAGTCTGGTCGAGTGATCCCTGGTATTGGCCTGACGCGGTAAAACGGTGAACCTTGCCATGAACGCCATCGCCGACATAAACCGAGTCACCGCCGGCACTGATCGACGTGACCGCAAGCCCGTCGCGGTCCGCAAGCGACCAACGGCCGATCTGCGCTCCTGCATCATTCAGCAGGAGAATGGCATCTTGCATCGCCACCAGCAGCCCGCCCTTGGCCCCGGCACAGACCGCCTGCGGTGCGGCACCGAGGTCTTTCACGTGGATCTTGCGCCTATTTCGCGAAAAAATCGCCAATTGGCGATCGCCGATGACTGCGATCTGTCCGGTGGCCATGACCGTCAGGTCACAGGCATGCTTGAAGCCGGTTGCCATCGGCTTCTGGCCTGCGGCCATAGCCGACGGTGCAGTCAAACCTAGACCGGCTACCACGGTGCCCTGCACGCCCAAAGCCATGAAGTGACGCCGATGGAACTGTTGAGAATTCGTTTCGTTGTTCATGTGTGGTCTCCTGGTTATTCCTATTGCATGATGGTTTTGCGTTCTATTTCTCAGTCGTGTAACCAGACGTTCTACCTGCCGGAGCAGCGTTTTGTTCGCCCATGACAAGACCATCTCCATCCATGCCGGACATTCTAGTGATCAAGCTGCAGGGCCACCAGTTCTCTTTGCCCGCGCAAGAAAAGAACATTTCCGGCCAATGCCGGCGGCGCCAGGGATTCGTCGCCGGCACTCCCTGCAAAGGGTCGCAGATGAGAAATCACCTGGTAGCGATCGCAATCGGCCGGCAGGAGCAACAGATCGCCAGACATCGTCCAGATCAAGACACGATCGTCTGAGCCGATGAAGTTGCAGTGATCGGCGAACATGTCGTGTTCCGCCACCCAGACGGCTTCGAGCCCGTTGGCCACATCGAGGCAGAAGAGTTCACCATAGGCATTGCAGAACAGCCGATTCTTAACGACGAGCGGCGTGCTGGAATCCGGGGCCAGCTCGAAGTGCGACGCCACGGGCTCAATTTCGCGAACACCGGGCGGGGGTAGCCGGTACCGAAGCGCCCCGTTGTTCTCTGTGGCCACAATCACGGTCTGGCCCACGATGACCGGGGTGCCGACATTAAAATCCTGGGAGGGCAGCCTGCGCGCTTCCCACAGACGCTTGCCGGTTTGGACGTCCCACCCTGCCAAGCCTAGCACATCGAATCCCACCACCTGCCTCCTCCTGCCCGAGCCGGAGAGGACGTAGGCAGCATACGCTGCCCCATGCCCGGGCGTCGACCAAATCACCTCACCGCTTATGCGGTTCAGGGCCACAATCGAAGCCTTCTCTCCCCCAGGATTGACGATCAACTTCTCGCCCACCACCAAGGGCGCGGCACAGAATCCCCAAGTGGGCAGTGCCCCATCCAGATCAGTGACATAACTCTTTTGCCAGATCAACCGCCCATCGGCCAGGCCCACACAGTGCAGATTCCCAAACGCCCCCAAGAGGTAGACCCGATTGTCCTGGATGACCGGCGTGGCGCGGGGGCTGTTGCTATAGTCCAATCCACCGGCAGCCGGATGGCGAAACTCCCACAACGATTTTCCGGATTGTACATCGAACGCGCGCCAAAGGTCGTGCGAGCCGTCCACGGTCTTATCGGGAATGACCAGGACCCCCTGACTCACGACCGGTCCACCGATCGCCGCGCCTGTCAACCCTTGCCGCCAGAGAATCTTGGGCTTGGCCGGGAGCGTTTCGGGCAATTCAGCGACGAGGCCATCCCGCCGCGGCCCGCGAAAGTCAGGCCAATCACTGGGTGATGCCGACTGACCCTGTGGCCAGACCTGGATAAAACCCACTTTCGATTCCAGCTCCGCGCGGCGCTTCGGCGAAGTGGAAAGATCTGCCAGCACCGATCGAATGGCCTTCTCCTGCTCGGCGGTTATCCCATCGGAGACATACACGGCGATAAAAGGCACAGGCTCGGTCTTGCCGATTACCCGCAACGACCCCTTGTCGATCTTTCCGCACCCTTCCATCAACGCCGGCATGTAGTCGGAAATAATCGCGACATCCGCCTCTCCGTCGGCCACGGCAAATGCGGCATTGTCGATACTTGACTCCTGCCGGTAGGTAATCTTCTTGCCGCCACTGACCGCTCGCAACGTCGCCAGCGCAACCTCGCTGGTCTCCCGGTCTTCGTCGGGGCCGATCACGATGCGACGTCCCAGGACACCGGCCAAGGATTTAGCCGGATCATCGCGCCTCACCACAAACAAACCCCGCGTGCCGGTGCTGCCATCCAGGCCCGAAAGTTTGGCGATTTTCCGCACCGAGATCTTGGCAGTTCGCGCGTCCAGTTCAACCACCGCTTCTTTGCCGATGATGATGTCGGCGCGACCTCCCGTACGCGGAGCGGCCAGAGCCAGTCCGTCATCGAACACCAAATTCACCCTGCGTCCGAGGGCTGCGGCCACGCGATCGGCCAGAGGCTGGTAGTTGCGTTGGCCGAAGCCCGGCACACAGAGGCAGCTTAGAGGCAGTGAAAGAGGATCCATCACCACCAGTATTATATCCTGTCCTGGAACCTTGTGCGTCGGCTCAGTGGTCTGCGCTACACAACGACTCGCCACTGAGAGCCACAGCAACATGCCGCATATGGCTCCTATCGTTGTTCCCTTTTCGGTCTCGTTTGGGGGGCGTGGCAACATGGCCCTAATCATCCCTTATTCATCCGGGGTATTCAAGGGAAAACTGGTGCTGCGGAACGGGGAAACGGGGATTAGACCCGAATCACCCGGCAAGCTTTCTCAGGGGTTCATCGACCAGGAAGGCTTCCGGAAAATCCGCGGCTTTAGGGATCGGCAAGAAATAAGTTGGACAATTTGGGGTCCAAGTGTGCCCCATATTTGGTCGCGCCCGATTGAGCGAAACCACAGGCGTAGCCGTTCTACGTCGCGGATTTCGCGATTGAGAAGCGATCAAAGATGGGGTGCAATTGGGCATTCAAAAGTCCAAGTTATTCCTTGCCGTTCCCTTGTCAAGCGACTCAGCGAACAGCTAGCAGTGGGTTGGCGAGGGGCTTTGCCGGAGTGAATCGTCGAAAGCTTGACAGTGCACCCTTAGGTTGCATACTTGAACAGGAAGAATTCCTTGAAAGAGTAATACTCACTCTACATGGCCCGTGTGGGTCACGCGAGTGTGTTGATTTTAGATCTCACCTTCGGTGAGGTGTATGATGCACCACAGAGAGACAGAGTTCACAGAGAAAAGAAAAGAGGAGGACTGCGGCGATAGCTTCTCGGTGTCCTCTGAGTCCTCTGTGGTAAAAACATCTTACGTATGCCGAAGGCATGCCTTGACATTTATGCAACGCTGGGGATTAGAATCGTAGTGTTATTCACAATCGGTCTGCATAACCGAGTAAGGGATCGGCATGAAACAAGTTGGGCAATATGGGGTCCAAGTGTGCCCCATATTGGGTCGCGCCCGATTGAGCGAAACCACAGGCGTAGCTGTTCTACGTCGCGGATCTCGCGATTGAGAAGCGATCTAAGATGGGGTGCAATTGGGCAATCACAAGTCCAAGTTGTTTCTTGCCGGTCCCTATGTTAGGATATCTGCGAATGGCCATTTTCGGTAAAATGATGAACACCTCGGGCATGTATCTGTTCTCTAACCTGCTCTCCCGCTTTGTACAGAAGGGTACACTGCGAGTCATTGACTCAGGCGGCAAGGTGCATGAGTTCAAAGGCACGCCGGAACCTCTGGCAACGATCCGGCTACATAAAGACGACCTTCCTCTCAAGCTATTCAGAAACCCCGAATTGCACCTGGGAGAGGGATACATGGATGGTACGATCACGCTGATTGACTGCACGCTTTCTGACTTTCTGGGACTCTTCTCGATTAACCGTGGATCACTGGCCTCATACCCCTTGCAGAAAGTGACCAGGAAAATAACCCGCATGCTCCGTTTCGTCGATCAGCACAATCCAATCGGTAAGGCCCACCAGAATGTAGCGCACCACTACGATCTTTCGAGAGAACTCTATGAACTCTTCCTGGACAGAGACCTTCAGTATTCCTGTGCCTACTTTCTGGGTCCTGATGACACACTCGAGACCGCACAGGCAAACAAGAGACGCCACATCACCGCAAAGCTCAAACTCGAGCCCGGCCAGAAGGTGCTGGACATTGGCTGCGGATGGGGCGGGCTTGCCATCGAGATCGCACAGCGTGCCGACGTCGAAGTCCTGGGCGTCACCCTTTCAAAAGAACAGTTAAAAGTGGCAACAGAAAGGGCAAAAACCCTCGGCCTCGATGATAGAGTACGCTTTGAGCTTCTGGATTACCGGCGCATCACCGAGCGTTTTGACAGGATCGTATCCGTCGGCATGTTTGAGCATGTCGGCGTGCTCCACTATGACGAATTCTTCAATAAGATGTTCGACAACCTCACTGATGGCGGCTTTGCCATTCTCCATTCCATAGGACACATGAGTCGGCCGAACTCGATGAGCACCTGGCTCAGAAAATACATCCTGCCCGGCGCATACGGCCTTGCGATCCCCGAGG
>JADFHU010000701.1 GCA_022567055.1 Planctomycetota bacterium | reverse complement strand
CTTGCTGTCCTGAAGGTGACGCAACATCCCGAATGTGCTCGATTCGTTAGGACAAAATATTCCGTCGATCGTTAATTTGCCCTCTGCCGTCTTCAGCGGAGCCAATAGATTCTCACTCGCCTCCATGCCGCTCTCCACCGTCGCTCCCGCGTAAAGAGTCGAGCTGACCACTTCAATCCCTGGAGACTCACCGATGGCGTCCAGAAATCCCTGTTCTCGTTTGGATGTACTGGCCGAACCCTCTGCGTAGCGCAGCATCACAACCTTCCCCTTGCCCCCCAGCAGCTCCGCCAGATGCTTGCCTCCCTTACGGCCGCCCACATAGTTGTCCGTCGCCACGAAGCTCACGTAATCGTCGCTGTTCAATCCCGAGTCGATGATGACCACCGGAATATCGCTCCGCTTAGCATTCTGAACCGGAATCCGCAGCGCCATGTCGTCAAGCGGCGCCAGAACAATCCCCGTCACCCCGCGCACAATCATGTTCTCAACCACCTTGATCTGATCATCACGATCGTCCTCCTTCAAGGGCCCCTTCCAGATGATCTCCACGTCCAGTTCCTCCGCGGCCTTGATCGCACCGGCGTGAATCGATTTCCAGAATATATGCAGCGTCCCCTTCGGAATCACCGCGATCACCGTTTTGCTCTCCCCGCCATCCTGCTTCTTGCACGATCCAAATCCCACCGCCAGCAAACAAAAAAGAACCATCGTTTTCCGCATTATCAAACCTCTCAAATGGGCTCTTGCCGCAACCTGTATGATCTCATGATGTCACGCCATGGACCGAATTATCCCAGATTCACTTCTCCCTGTCCACCATCGTTTTACACGTACCATTTCTAAGAGGGTGTTTTAAAAGAGGATCGTCGGCTCGAGCCCGAGCGAAAAGCCCCGGGGCTCGAAGGCCGAAGCAGGCGATGTTGGTTCTATCGTCGATGCAGGCCGACAAAGCCACGGGGCTTTGCAGCCGGGCGAAGCCAGAGCATCTTTTAAAACACCCTCTCAGTGAATAGGGACTGGGCCACCCTTTGAATCCGGTGTGCTTGATTGATTATTGAAACAACAACTGAACAGTCGTTATGTAACATGTCTTATACCGCAATGGAGAATGGGTCTTGAAAACTTGGCCACACTGGTGGGCATACTATCACCGTTCAGTCCCATCCGTAATTGGGGGCCATGGGGTAAGGATGCCCCCGGGGTCATCCTGTTTGCTGCTCTCATTCTTCTGATACATACAGAATCCTGGCGATCCGTTGGGCTTCTTCCCTTTCCCGTGCGGTGCAAATATTATTCTCGCATCACTCATTGTGCACAAAGGGCATGGAGTCCACGCGGCTGAAAATGTTTGCCGGTTGGATGAGGATTTCGTACCGTGCCCAGACTATGAAACAGAAACTATGGCTCCCGCTCGTCACTTGTTTGGCCTATTGCATCGACAAGGATCTCTACAGAGCGATTGATTGCTTGCGAGAACAGGTACGGGTTCTAGTGGAACATCGAGAAAAGCAGGACAAACATATTCGGCTAAACAACAGCCAGCGGATGAGGGTCGCGGCCAACGCAAAGCGGATCAGGCGGAAGATGCTGGAGCAATATACTGAGGCGATGTCCTCAGACACGATCCTTCAGTTGGTATCGAAAACTCATTGCTGAAAAACACGATGGATCTCGGCATCGAACGTCTGGGAGGCCTGCTAAAGTCCTACCACAAATTGGCCACTTGATCATCAACGTAGGATGGATGGGCTCATTACAGAGAAAGTGCCTTCAATATGACAGGATCTCTAGCCCAGGGCTACCCTCTCGAAGCATGAGCCGCTGCAAAAATGCAATTCAAACTTCAGACTGCGGCTGATATTCTAAGACTAACTTCTGCAAGACGGGTGACTTACCCACAGATGAGTATTTACACTTCGCCGGAAAACCTGGCTAAGAAATAGACTTTTAGTGCTCGCATTATTGGAAAAGGCCGATAATACGATAGACAAGTAGAATATCGATCAGAAATGATTACGCGGTGAAGCCCTGAATCAGAAGTGCTGAAGGCTATTTGACTTAGATCTAAAGACCTACCTCATGTACCGCTTCATTCGTTACTGGTAGTCCTTTCGAAAAAGAAGCTCTACTCCGATTCTGATGCAAATAGTGGCGAAAAGTATGAGAGAAGGCAAGAGTCTAGTTTTGGCCACCAAAGAGTTTGCTTTCGAGAACCGGTTAAGGAGTTGGTGGTGTATCATCACGACGGCGGTTCTGTTGTTGTTGGCACTGTCGGGGACGATCGGCCCCTTCAATTGGGCAGTCAAGATCAGTTGCAGTTTCCTGGGCGGATTGCTAATGGTCCGCGCGTTCGTGATCTACCACGATCATCAGCATCGGTCCATCTTGCCCGACTCCCGATTGGCCAAAGTGCTTATGAAACTCTATGGGCTGTACTGTCTCAGTCCCAATAAGGTTTGGAAGGAGTCTCACGATTTCCATCACAAACACAATTCAAAACTGCGGAGTGCTTTTATTGGCTCTTTCCCGATCATGACTAAGGACAACTTTATGGGAGCGTCCAAGTCCCAACGCCTTCAATACCTGTATATGCGACACACATTGACCATCTTATGCGGCTACTTTACGGTCTTTTGGTTCGGCATGTGCCTGGCTGCCTTTTTCCACGACACCAAAAAGAACTATGAGGGGCTGATCGCCGCTCTGTTGCACGTGGGCGTGGGAGTCATGTTGGTTGTTTGGTTTGGATGGTCATCCCTGCTATTGACCTTATTGATCCCTCACTTTATCTGCGGAGCGGTTGGTTCCTATCTGTTCTACGCCCAGCACAATTTTCCCGATGTGACGTTTATGGAGCAAGGGGCTTGGACCTATGAAGGTGCGGCCTTGGAGTCCTCCAGCTTCATGACGATGAGTGGGCTCATGCACTGGTTCACGGCAAACATCGGGTATCATCATATCCACCACCTCAATGCCAAGATTCCCTTCTATCGACTTCCGGAAGCCATGAAGAAGATACCGGAACTGCAGTACCCCAAGACCACGTCGCTGTCGTTGAGAGAGACGCTCCGCTGTCTGCGTTTAAAGGTGTGGGATGTTGAGGCCAATCAGATGATCGGTCTCAATCAGATTTAGAGTCTACTGAAAGCAGCTTGTGAGGTGTAAATAACGTCCCTGCTATTCGTCACGACATCTTGGACTTTTGTGTGCGAGAACTCGTCACTTTGAGTGGGGGAGGGGTTGAGAAGAAGATGGCAATTATTGTACTTGTCAATCCAAGATGGAACCAAAGAGAAACTAGAAGAACAC
>JADFHU010000700.1 GCA_022567055.1 Planctomycetota bacterium | reverse complement strand
GTGCGCTCTTTCCCTGTTTCCTAAACGCGGGTGGATGGACGTACCGACCCAGGGGCAAAACAGCTTCGCTTTTCATGTTCATGAGATCGTTGTAGATGATTCGTGAGTTGGGAATTGTTCCGAGCCAATGCGCCATACCCCCCTGCTGAAAATTCCAAGCGCGTGTTTGAGCGAGCGCAATGAACTCCTTCGTCTTCAGATCGACCAAGCCCAGCGTGGCAGCTTCATTTTCGGTCGGCAGTCGATACTTGGTCTTACACAGTGTAAATGGGCCAATCCGTGTTGTACAATGCCATCCACCGCCAAACAACCCGATGAGCATGACCGATATTTCGGGAGTGTACATAAGCCATTGAAATCAAACGAGTTCGAGGCTATGACTGGGATAATCGAGATTCTCAATCGCTCACTCCCCCATTTAAGGTAAGTAGGGAATTGAAGAAGAGAGCGTCACAGATTGCCCTTCTTGCAGGCATCGTGTTTTTCGCGTTGCAACGCGCGGAGGCGGTCATGGATGTCCCCACGATACGAACGGCTCCCGGATTTCATGTCGAGCTCGTACATTCGGTGTCGCGGGAGACTCAGGGATCATGGGTTTCTCTGTGTGCGGATGGTCGGGGGAATCTGTATGCATCCGATCAATACGGTCCGATCTTTCGCGTCACACCCGCGCCGCCTGCAAGCGCGAAAGGCAAAACGGTCGTCCAGGAGCTGGCGCTGCCTATTGGAGGGGCGCATGGCTTGGCCTGGATCGACGGACGGCTGTATGTCGTGGTCGGGCAGAAGGGGATACGGGCGCCCGGTCTGTACCGGATCAGCGATACCGATGGAGATCGCGAGTTGGATCACGTGGAAATGCTTCATGAGCTTGACGGTGAGGGCGAGCATGGACCGCATGCCGTGCTGGCCGGCCCGGACGGACGTTCGATCTTCGTGATGGCAGGCAATGGGACGCGGCTTCCTGACTTGGAGGCGAGTCGGGTGCCGCGACTGTGGGCCAATGACTCCCTGGTGTCCGGAATTCCGGCCCTGATGGGCAGCGAGAGTCGCGGGACGCCGTACGGCGGATGGATCTGCCGCACGGATCTTGACGGGAAACGCTGGGAACTGGTGGCCATGGGCTTGCGAAACGCCTATGACCTGGCGATGCACCCAGCGGGTGAGGTCTTCACCTTCGATTCGGATACGGAGTTCGATATCAACCTCCCCTGGTATCGGCCCACGCGCGTCCTGCAGGTGGTCAGCGGGGCCGATTTCGGCTGGCGGGGTGGGGCCTTCAAGGTCCCGGAGTCGGCGCCGGACAATTGGCCCTCTCTGATTTCCATGGGCCTGGGTTCGCCGACTGGCATGACCTTTGGGTACGGCGCAAAGCTGCCGGTCCGCTATCAGCAGGCGCTCTGGGTCGCCGACTGGAGCTACGGAAAACTTCACGCCCTACATCTCAAAGCCCGGGGAGCGGGATTCAGCGCCGAGAAGGAGGAAATCGTTTCCGGCATGCCGCTGCCGATCACTTCCCTGTGCGTCAATGAATACGATGGCGCTATTTACTTTACCACCGGCGGGCGGCGCATTCAGTCGCGGCTTTACCGGTTGACTGGAACAGGCCCGGACGCCGACGAGATGGCGACTCTGCCTGGAACGTCCAACTCCGACATCCGCATTCGCCGTGCGTTGGAACGCCTTCACGGCAAGAGCGGGCCTAAAACATTGGATGCCCTGTGGCCACATCTTGGTAGCGAGGACGTGTGGATTCGAAATGCCGCGCGCGTGGCGCTTGAGCATGTGTCCCAGGAAGAATGGGAGGTGCGCGCGTTGCAGGAGGCGCATCCGCGAACCGCGCTGTCATCACTGCTGGCCGTCGCGCGACTTGGCGGGTCGTCAAACCCGTCCGACTTGCTCGACGCGTTGGCGCGTTTTGACTGGCCGGCTCTGCCTCGCGCGCAACGCCAGGATTGGCTGCGAATCATCACGCTTTCGTTCATTCGGGGCCCAGAGGTTTCGGCCGATGTGCACGCGCAATGGGCGGACAAGCTGAACCCGCTCTTTCCCACCGGGGACCGTGAACTGGACGCGCTTCTCCTGGAGCTGCTGATTTTTCTGCAAGCGCCTGATGTAGAGGCGAAAGGGCTTGCGCGCCTCGAGAATGCACTGACGAGGGAGGAGCAGATCACCTACGCGGTTTCCTTACGTGCGGGCAGAAACTGGACAGAATCCTCACGCAAGCAGTTCTTTAGGTGGCTTGCAAGCACTCGGGCCTGGAGAGGAGGGCGTACCTATGGTCTGGTTCTCGAACGCATTGGCAAAGACGCGCTCATGGCAACGCCAGATGCCATACGTTCCGACATGCAGGGCATTTTGGAAGCAGGACCCACGGAGCCAGCGCCGCCTCTCATGCTGCAAGCGGGTCGTGGCCTGGTAAAGGAGTGGACCGTCGAGGAGCTAGTAAGGCTGGTAGAACAGGACACGAGTGAGCGAAACCTGGAACGGGGCCGGAAGATGTTCGCGGCCGTCGGCTGTTTTGCCTGTCACAGAGTCGCCGGTGAAGGAGGCATCCTGGGACCCGATCTCACGGCGGTATCCGGTCGCTTGGGTGTCAGAGATCTGATCGAGGCCGTTGTCGAACCGAGCAGAACCATTAGTGACCAGTACGGCACGGCCACCGTCACGCTGCTTACCGGCGAGAGACTCACCGGACGCATCGTCAATCTCACGGAAGACCAGCTGCACCTTGCAGAGAATCTCTACACCCCAGCCGACGTGAGAAGGATCGCTGTGGCTGAAGTCGCCTCAGTCGAGCCATCCAAGGTCTCCCTGATGCCAAAAGGTATGATCAATTTTCTCGAAGCCGGGGAGATTCTCGACATGCTGGCGTGGCTCCGGTCCGGCCGCGGGCAATAGGTGACACGAGAACCATGGTCTAGGAGCCTGTCGGAGAATTCCGTCGTCGGCCCGAGAGCGAGCAATTTATTCGCCTGGCAAAGACGGCGAAGCAGGCGATGTTTGTTTTATCGTCGATAGAGCCGGATGCAGCCGGGTGGAAAAAGGCCCGCTCGAAGCCAGATCGAGTTCTCCGCCAGGCTCCTAGGTGAGACAGCAAAGCCGAAGGCAGTGCCGTTAGAAAAGTCAACGCGAAAACCCCTAACTCTTCCACAACAACTAGCAGTATTTCAAATCAGAACGAGACCGTCGATCGATTGAAAGTGTTTTTTATTTCCAGTAAGCAGTTTTAAATGATTGGCAATACAGATCCCGGCAATCAGGAAATCGGCCATGCCAATTGGCTTTCCGATGGCCTCTAGCTGATGCCTGATGCCCA
>JADFHU010000699.1 GCA_022567055.1 Planctomycetota bacterium | reverse complement strand
CATTGCTATTTCCCCGATCGATACCGAAGGCCTGTTTAGAAATGCCTGTTACTGACGTTTGCCTTTATATCGGGCATTCCCATGCAATTGCGGACAGCAAGGCCTTTGGCCTGGCCGCGGACGGCTATTCGGGAACTGCACTCGGAGCCTATCGGAAGCGTGGTGTTCTTCAAGATAACTGTCTCGGCGTCGTCGATGACGAAGGCCGGCCGGCCGTCTGACTGCTCGAATCGAAATTCGCAGTCGGTGAAACGGATGTCTTTGACGTGTCGTAGATACCATGCGTAGGCGGGAAGGGTGCCGAGGTGGCGGGGGAAGCGCTCGCGTTTTCGGCGGGAAGGACGTCCGCGTCGGTCACGGGATGTCCACCTCTGGCGATGATGGAGACATTCTTAAACTCAATGCCCGCGATGGGGGTGTCCGGCTTGCCCCATATGACACAGGGCATCTCGCGGCCCTTGAAGTAGGAGTAGCAGTCAGTCGCGCTGATGTTTTCGAAGGTGACATTCCGTATCGAGCCCCGTTGGTAAGCGCCCTCCGGCACCCGCGTGGCTCGCTCCGGATCCACGCTGTCACCGACCGGGCCCGGGTTAAGAAACGCGTACGCCTGAGCGAGTTGCGGTTCACCGAATGAGGAGAATCATCCGGACGACTCCGATCAGCAGCAAGATTGCCCCGATCGGCACCAGAAAAATCCCTGGCCCCGGATCTCCGTCGAATATCCAGATTCCGCCCAGGAGAAAGCCGAGAGGCAGAAAGACGATCGCCCCGGTGAGACAACGGGAGGTTGTCCGGAGTTTTGCCGCCGGCAGTGATTTTCCATTTTTGTTGCCTAACACCGTCAAAGAACATGCGAACGCCAAATGAATGAGCGAAAACAAGGTTCCGTGCGCATGGGCAAGGGTCCACATGAGACGTCGCGTCGAGTTCCGGACGTCGAGATAGACGGGCAGTTTCAAACCGTGAAGCACCTCCAGCAAAACCCCCAGCGATAAGAAGATCAGAAGTCCAATCCAGCCGGTCTTCAGGTGGCGAATCACCAATTCCCGTTGCTGAGAATCGGTCTCGGTTTTCTCAATGGGTTTCTTTGCCATCGTTATTCTCTGATCTCCACTGTCCGATTATCTCGCTGTCGCAGGAGCGTCTGCACCGCCGCTTCGTTGAGCTGACCCTCTGCGCCGATCAGGATCTCATTCCCGCCACGGGCTGCCTGGCTGCGGCCAGTCATCTTCCAAATTTGGATTGCTTGCCTCACGCTCGCCTCCAAGGCGGCTTCGTCTCCGAGAAAATCATATTGGAAGCCTGCGAAGCCCGGAAGCTTTTTGAGTTGTTCGTGAGCGACGTAGCGAACGACTCCGTATGGATCCTGTAGCAACCGCGCCTGAAAGGGGGCAAGCCAGTCGTCGCCCGAGGCCTCATGGGCAGGCTCCCAACCGGCGTGCCACGCAGTGATCACCCGCTGCGCCGCATGTCCCTTCAACATCCAAAGCAGCGCTGCCGAGACCTCCTTCTGTTCCTGGGTCAAGGCGACCTTGGCTGTCCCGTAGCGTTCGTGCATGTGATCCTGCGTCCACGCGAGCGTCTTGTCCAAATGACAGAGATTGCAGGCATTGGGCACGCCATATTTCGCGCTGCTGTCGATCTTCGGCGACTCGATCTGGTGGCTTCGAATGGCGCTGAAGAGGGCGTAGGTCGTGTGCGGCATGTGGCAGTTCATGCAACTGCTTCCGCTGGAAGTGGCCTCATGATGCGTATGCTCCTGCACCCGGGTGGTAAACCGGGGTTCAGAGTGACACTCGGTGCAGGACGCGTTCGACGCACCCACAGGTTTCAACTGATCGACCGGGTCGCTGTCGTGCATGGAGTGGCAGGTCAGACAGGAGATCTTTCCCCGCGTGTAACACGCCGACGCTGACAGCGCGGAGTATTCCCGTCCTCCTGCGAGTATTGTGCCATCCTCCCACCAGCGCTCCCGATAGAAATCGGGATTCTTCTCATACTCCTCCCAGACTCTCTTGGGGGATCCCTCACGAGGGTACGCGATGTAGTACCGCACCTCGTCGATGTCATCGCCCGGCTGGTATTGAATGCCCTCGGTCGCATACTTCATACCGTGAGGATCGGTACGGATGTAAACGCCGTGACATTGTCCGCACACCTGACTGGACCTTCTGTGGTCGAGATTCGCGGGGTTCACGATGGTGGAATCGGTCTTGGTCGAGTTCCGATGCAGGGCATACCGGCGCAGCGGATTGCGGTTGGCGCGGATGTGTTCTCCAGCGGGGCCGTGACATGCCTCGCAGGAGATTCCCAATTCGCCCACTTCCGTGGCGAAAGATCCCTCCTTCGTTTTCGTGATTAATCCGGGATTCCCGCCCGTGCTGTGGCAGTTGATGCAGTGGTTGTTCCACTGCGTAATCATGCGCTTCGCGTCGTGAGGGTCTTTCATGAACGCGGCTTCCCGCGGAATCCAGCGCTTGTCCTTGATGAGATAGATCAATGGCAGCGTCTGCAGCAGGTTCCCGTATTTCGGGTCTCCGGTGACCCAATAGGTCTGGTAGTGATGCGATCCCGTGCACATCACCACCCGCCGATGCACCCGGGGAATTTTCTCCAGTGGCGTCGGTTTGCCCCCCTGCACGACATACATCATCTCCTCCGGATCCGGCATTTCCGCCCAGAACTCGTCTCCCTTTCGATACACTCGGTACTCCAACCCATCAGATACCACCGTCGATCCATCGAAGGCTCCGGCGACGATGCCCGGATGCGCTGGCTGGGTCATCGTTCTGTGAAAGGTCTTGTGCCAACTCGCGAACTCGCCCGGATGGCAAGATTGGCAGCTGTTGGAGGACACGTAGGCGTCGTCCCGAGGATGCGGAAGAAGCCGCTGCATCTCGGCCTTCTCCCTCTCGTTGGCGCGGGACCGGTTGACCGACCAAACCGTGGAAGCAATCAGCAACATCCCCAGGCCTGCCAATGCCCACATCGCTATTCGGCCAGATTCCGATCCCGAGGTCGTTGGACCGCTGTCGTCGTCGGATTTCATGCTGTTATCGAGCGAGGCCTCGCCGCAACCCGTATCTGATCGATGAGGCATTCGTGGACATCCGCGCCCATTCGTGTTTTCTGCGTGTGCATACCGTGTTTTCCAAAAATTCCGTGTTGGACTAAGCGGCTTCGCCGCATAACGAGGCCTTGATCTTGACACACGCTCAGTCCAATACGGTTTCAACCATCGGCTGCGCGACGGGAAAAACCATATGTATTATCTATTTTCCGTCGTTTTTTCGTTGTTTGGGTTCCGAGCGAAGGCC
>JADFHU010000698.1 GCA_022567055.1 Planctomycetota bacterium | reverse complement strand
CAACAGGTTTCTATCTGAACATCATTCACAGACTTCACAGTTCCTTCATCTTCCTTCAGTTCCGTGGTTTTTATGTTTCCATTCAAGTATGTATCAGTTGATTAATAATCTTTGTATGAATTGAGCCATGTGTCATATGCAGGTGTAAGACTCGTGTCAAAATTCCTATGCCATTTGAACCGCCGCAATTGCTTAATCCCCACATGCTGGGCATGCATGTCGACAAAGACCCCGTTTATCCCGCGGCTGTGACGGTCAATGCTGTAGTACTTCATGGCATTATTATCCCAGGAGGCCA
This sequence comes from Planctomycetota bacterium, assembly GCA_022567055.1. Taxonomy (GTDB): domain Bacteria; phylum Planctomycetota; class Phycisphaerae; order Sedimentisphaerales; family Anaerobacaceae; genus JAIPFM01. The sequence continues at coordinate 3,033 of JADFHU010000698.1, read as the reverse complement.
TGTACGCATCTCTTTCATGCTCGTTATTTGACGGAGCGGCATCAGTGTCACGCACGGCGGTGTCAACGAATACGCTGTCCAATACGAGAGGTATATTATCGGCGCCTCTGGTGGTGGTTTTCCTGATGGCGTTGTCGGAAGGGAGCCCCCAGAAAGTCTGCCGCCCCGGAGGGGGGTTTGCACACCACTCATTGAATCCATAGCTGCCGGTAGCCAAAGAGTCCCACCACTGGTCCCCATTGTCGGATGCGGGAAAAGGTCCCCATTCGGTGAATGTGCCGCCGCGTAGTCCTGTTGCCGGCGGTCTGTCGAGAGACCTTGTTGAAGGACACGTCCGCAGCTCCAATTCCTCGTAATACGGCAACGTAGCGCCGAGTATCCATGCGTCCTCCGCATTGACGCCCTTGCCGGCAATACTTTGCGGAAAACTGTAATTGTTGTCGTAGGCATAGAGAGTAAACACAAGACCCCACTGCTTCAGAGTTGATCGGCATATAACGCCCTGTGCCTGTTGTTTGGCTCGTCTCAAGGCAGGCAGCAGCACCGCCATCAGCAGCGCTATGATCGCAATGACGACCAGCAGTTCGATGAGTGTGAAGCCCTTTTTTCTCATGCTCCTATCGCCTTTTCAAAACATGATTTATACCCTCCATAATTTATACGCTCGAACGGGAGGCTATACAAGACAATACTCATTTAACGATGTGCAAGCTTGACACAGGCGCAAAATTGAAATAGTTTGGAGGTGCGCATTGAATTCTCATGGCTTGCTCCTTTTGATGTCTTATAAAGTCACATGGTAGGGGGAGTAGGCATTTTTGTAAAGGATATTATGTGTACGCTTATGCCTGTTTTAGAGTCCGGCGGCCGCCACGTATGGCCGGTTTTGTTTTCCGCAACTGAAACTAGTTATTAGTTGTTGGACAGCTAACCTCTCAGGAGGAGAGCAGGAGTTAATAATCTGTCGAATCTCTAAGGAAGACACGGCATGCGGATTTCACGGATGATCCAGGCGGTGGATGCCCATGCCTGCGGCGAGCCGGGGCGAGTCATTGTGGGTGGGGTGCTCGACCTTCCGGGCGATACTGTTTTCAAGAAGATGAAGCATATAGAGCAGCACGGAGATGGCCTGCGCAAGGTCATGTTGAACGAGCCGCGCGGCTATCCAGCCTCCAACTGCAACCTCATCGTGGCTCCTTGCCATCCCGAGGCCGACGCCGGTTACATCATCATGGAGCACACAGAGTATCCAGGCATGTCCGGGACCAATACGATCTGTGTGGCGACCGTACTCTTGGAGACGGGCATGCTTGCCATGAAGGAGCCCATCACCGAAGTGACACTCGAGTCGCCAGCGGGGCTCATCCGGGTCCGGGCCGAATGCTCGGGAGGCAAGGTGAAGAGTGTTACCTTCGAAAACGTCCCGGCCTTCGTTGTGCACGTCGATCGGGAGATCGACGTGCCACATCTCGGCAAGGTCACGGTGGACGTGGCTTACGGCGGGATGTTCTACGTCCTCAGCGACGCCGCTCGGTTCGGGCTAAAGCTGGTACCGGAGGAGGGGGCAGAAATCGTCCGCATCGGTGAGATGATCAAGGCCGCGGCACAGGAGCAACTGCCAGTCGTTCACCCGGATCAGCCAGGGTTCGCAGGAATCACCATCGCTGTTATGACGGCTCCGCCCCTGGGGCCTGACGCGGATGCACGGAACGCGGTTGTGGTTTCCACGGGTAAACTCGATTGGGATAACCCGGCAACGTGGACGGGTGTACTCGACCGATCACCCTGCGGTACGGGTACCTGCGCGCGCATGGTGGTCCAACATGCCAGGGGCGAGCTCAAGCTGAACGAGGATTTTCGCCACGAGAGCATTCTTGGCACCCTTTTCACCGGTCGCCTTCTCGAGGAGCAGAGAGTCGGCGATTATAGCGCATTCGTCCCGAGCATCACGGGCCAGGCCTGGATCACCGGTTTCGCGAACTACGTCGTGGATCCGGACGACCCTTTCCCCGAGGGCTTCACCGTCGGTGACATCTGGTGAGCCCACCCACACCCCGCACTTGTTCCTGTGCGAGGGTGCGCCTGGCCCTCAACTCACCAAGTTGCACGATGACTGCCGTTGAAATGACGCGTTTCTTTTGGCGTTTTGTTCTACGCGCACTGGAAGCATGGGGATAGAATGGGGCTTGTCCACCCGTCCTTTCCGAAGGGGAGGGGATTTGGACCAGGAATTGACCGAAAGCGATTATTCCGGAAGAGGGCAGCTCGAAATTCTTGATTGAGGACGGGAGGGGAACCGGACAGAGTGTGCTTGTCAAGGGCCAATGGGACCACTGTGATATCTGCTCTAACATCGGAGTATTCAGGCGTTCAGGCACCCAATGCTCCCATTGGCCTTGACAAGCGCAGAGGATCTCATGGCCTACTTGGAGGAGATTACTTCCTGAACACTGAATTTCTATTTTCAAACGATTTGTCAGGAAACTCAGGCGGTGGTGGCACTTCCCGGGGATCTTGCTCTATCGATTCCAACAGATAACTGATCGCTGCCTTGAGCTGCGCATCCTCACCCATAAATGTGGCGTGCGGCGGGTTATCTACTTCAATGTCGGGAATGACCCCGATCTGTTCAATCAGCCATTTCCCTTCCGGGCCGTAAACGCCAGACATTGGAGCACGCGCAATTCCGTTGTCTGTTAAGACATTGGAGGAACTCAACCAGATCTCGCCGCCCCAGGTTCGCGTTCCCAAAACTTTTCCGAGACCCAGTCGTTGGATTCCGGCGGCGAAGGCTTCACCGTCTGAGGCCGTCCGCTCATCGCAGAGGACGATTATGTGTCCACGGAAGGCGTATTGCATATTCCATTCAGGACGATGCTCACGTGTCTTCCAGAACATCCAAGCCCTTCGCATGAGTTTCTCCAAGATGAAACTCTCGATGTTTCCGCCGCGATTGTGCCTTACGTCGATGATGAGTCGTTGCCGATCGAACACGTGGTAATACTCTCGATACCATTGTTCAAGATTGCCATG
>JADFHU010000697.1 GCA_022567055.1 Planctomycetota bacterium | reverse complement strand
GAGCATCGATCGATGGAACCGAAGCACGTGCATCACGTGCACAACGAAGCCAGCGAAACTATGATGTCAACCTACCTTCCCTGACGGAGACAGACCAATGCTGGACTTGTTTTCGGGCTCGAATCACAACTGTGACGGAGTCTCTCGGCGGAGCATTTTGCAGATTGGCGCCTTGGGCGGGCTCGGCATATCGCTGCCGATGGCGCTGGCGCAGAAACAGGCGGTGGCCAAAGCCGGCAAGTCCGATTCCGATATCAATTGCATTCTCATCTGGACTCAAGGCGGAACAGCCCATCAAGATACGTTCGATCCCAAGCCGGAGGCCCCCGAAAGTATTCGGGGTGAGTTCGGCACCATCGCAACCGCTACCCCCGGTATCCGGTTTACAGACAAAGTACCCCGGATGGCAAAGGAGTTGAATCGGTTCGCCCTGTTGCGAGGCTGGGCTCCGCGGAACAGCGCTCACGGAATCGCTGACCAGTGGGTGATGTCGGGCCGCAAGTTCAACCAATCGTTGGCCTATCCGTGCTTTGGATCCGTCATCAGCCAACAAAAGGGCGCTAAGACGACCATGCCACCGTTCGCTCAATTGGGAGGAGACGTTAATCGTCGATACGGCGGAGGCACGGCGGGCATATTGGGGCTCGAACATAACCCGCTGAGGCGAATAGTACTATGAGGTTTTTATGAATAGATTAATCACGATTGCGTTTTGGGGAATTTTGGCGATGGGCATAGGCTGGGGTGTGCTCAGCCTGGACCAGAGGGGGGACGGGTCTCAGGCGCTTGATGCCAATTCCCTGGCCGAGCCGAAGACGCCCGCGGTGGATATGCAGTGGCGCATTTTTCGGGGGAGCCAGGGACTTTTAGGCGTGGCGGAGGGGACGCTACCCGATGCCTTGACCTTAGACTGGACCTTCGAAACGGAGGGCCCAATCATGTCTTCGGCGGCCATTGTCGGGGATCGTGTCTACATCGCCTCGGCGGACAAGCATGTCTACTGTCTGGATCTGGAGACGGGGGAGCGCATTTGGGCCTTTGAGGCCGATGATCCGGTGGAGTCGCCCCCGACGGTGGTGCAGGATCGACTCTTTGTCGGGACCCTCAGCGGGGCCCTGTATAGCTTGGATGCGACCACCGGCGCAGAACTCTGGCGTTACGAGACCGATGGCCAGATTTCCGGTGCGGCCAACTGGTTCCATGACGCACAGGGAGCGCTTAAGGTCCTGGTGGGAAGTCACGACGGGAGCGTTCACTGCGTGGATGCCGAGACCGGGGAGCGCATGTGGCGTTTTGAAACAGACAGCTATGTCAATGGGACGCCGGCGGTCAACGGGACGCTCTGTGCCTTTGGCGGTTGTGACGCGGCCCTCTATGTGGTCGACGTGGCCGACGGGATGGAACGGGCCCGGGTGGACACCGGGTCCTACGTGGCGGCCTCGGCGGCCTTCCATGAAGATCGTCTCTACGTGGGCAACTACGATGGGCTTTTTCTCTGTGCACGGGTGGATGAGCCCAATGACTGGCTCTGGCAATATGAGATCGAAGGCGGGGCGATCTTTTCCTCTCCCGCCGTGGGCCAGGGCAAAGTTATTTTCGGTGACCGAGACAGACAGGTCCACTGTCTGGATGAAGGCGATGGGCACCCCATCTGGGTCTTCAAGGCACTCGACAATGTCGACAGTTCGCCGGTGATCTGCGGGGACAAGGTGATTTTTGGTTCCGATGATGGTCGGCTCTACCTGGTATCGTTGGAGAGCGGCGAGAAGCTCTGGTCCTTCGATGCCGGTCAGCCGATCCTCTCGTCACCCGCGGTGGCGCAGGGCAGGGTGGTGGTGGGCTGTGATGATGGCACCGTGTATGCCTTCCGAGGTGCCCAATAGGCTACTCTGCGCTCAAGGACAATGGATGCTTGAACTGAAGAATGTGACCAAGCAGTATGAGTCACCCGACGGAAGCGAACGAGTGACGGTGCTCAAGAGGATCGACCTCAAGATCGAGGAGGGCGAGTCGGTGGCGATCACCGGGCCGTCGGGCTGCGGCAAGAGTACGCTACTCAATCTGATCGGGGCGCTGGACATCCCCACGGAGGGGCAGGTGCTCTTCGACGGTCAGGACTTTGCGCAGCTCGCAGACGCCGAACTGGCCAGCATCCGCAATGGGTCGATCGGTTTCGTGTTTCAACTGCACCACCTGCTCCCGCAGTGTACGGTGCTGGAAAATGTATTGGTGCCAACCCTGGCCGTCAAAGACGCGGACGCCCGGGCCCTCCAGAGCCGTGCCCGGTCGCTGTTGGAACGGGTTGGCCTGCAGGACTTTCTGAACTATCGACCGGCGCAGCTCTCCGGAGGGCAGCGGCAACGGGTGGCCGTGGCGCGGGCCTTGATCAATCAACCCCGGCTGCTCCTGGCCGATGAACCGACGGGCTCCTTGGACCAGGAGACCGCGGAACGGATCGGCGGCCTGCTGCTCGAGATGCATCAGTCCGAGTCCGTGACCTTGGTGGTCGTGACACACTCCGTCTCCCTGGCGGGTCAAGTCGGCCAGACCTATTGCCTGGAGCGCGGCCGCTTGCTGAGCGAGACCCAGGCATGACACGATGGCGCCTGGTGCTGCAGACGCTGAGGGGCTATTGGCGAGCCCAGGTGGCGGTCGGCCTGGCCGCGGCGGTGGGAACCGCGGTCCTGGTGGGGGCGCTGGCAGTGGGAGATTCGATGCGGGCCAGCCTGCGGCAGGCCATGGACTACCGCCTGGGCAGCACACAGTTCGCCATGGTCGCACCGGAGCGTTACTTCAGCGAGGCCCTGGCTGCTCGCCTGGAGGGGTTTCTCTCGGCTGCCACGGCACCTGTTCTCTATGCCCGCGGCCTGGTCCGCAGCGACGATGGCAGCAAGCGTGTCAATCAGGTGCATGTCTACGGCGTAGATGATCGGTTCTATGCCCTCTGTCCGGGAGTCGATCCCTGGGGTGAAGAGAGCAAGGGCATGGTGCTGAATCGGGCCCTGGCCGATCGACTGGAGGCTGAAGCGGGTGACAGTCTGCTGCTGCGATTGGAGAGACCCGAGTACCTCTCACGTGAAATCGTCCTGGTGCCGGATGCCGATCGCTCGGTGGGAAGCCGCCAGACGGTGCGGGCCATCGTCGGCCCCGAACAGTTTGGCCGTTTTACCCTGGAGGCCAACCAGGCGATCCCCTACAACGTCTTCGTGCCGCTGCACTGGCTGCAGTCATTGATCGATCGCGAGGGTCTGGCCAACACCCTGTTGGTCGGTCTCGGTCTCGGTGCCCGAGCAGTGACGGAAAGCGAGGTCAATGAGGCCATTCAAGCGTGCTGGCG
>JADFHU010000077.1 GCA_022567055.1 Planctomycetota bacterium | reverse complement strand
AAGGTTTTGACGACTCTGTCTATATGGGTGATACACGCACGTGTGACGACCCGGATGCGGCGTGCGAACCTCCTCCCACGAGCGGTGCATGCTGTCTGCCCGACGGGTCGTGTTTGGTCGGCAGCTTAGATTTCTGCACGCAGGCTATGGGTTTCTTCATAGAAGACGAAACTTGTGACGCCCTGACGTGTGCGACGGCTTGTTGCTTGGAAGATGGCGGATGCAGGATGACACCCGGTCTCACACAATGCCAGAGTTTGGGGGCGCCGGCACCCGGCAGCCCCGACGCGTGTGTCCCGGATCCCTGCGGCGTTTTCACCGGCGCGTGCTGCTTCAACGACGGTCGAGCGTGCGTCGACGGCAACACGCGGCAGGCGTGTGACACCGCCGGCGGGCGGTTCCAAGAGGTCGTCTCGCAGATTCGCGTCGTCAAGTCCTACGTCACCGAGGCCAGCGAGCAGAAACAATTCAACAACCACTACGACGCCACCGTCGACGCCACCCGCCAGCAGTCCAACCACTGGCACCTCATGGACACCGTGCGGAGGGTGGTCCTCAACGTCATCTTCTTCGGTATCTACGCCATCATCTTCGTCCGAACCGCCAAGGGATACTTCGGCGTCGGGGACATGATCCTGCTCATCCAGCTCATGACGATGGCTCGCCAGCCGGTGCAGATGATGAGTTACATCATCGACGTCGCCCAGCGCGCCGTGGCCGGGTCCAAGGACTACTTCTCCGTCATGGAGACCCGTCCGGCCCACGTACCGCAGACCGCCACGACGACCATCCGCGAGCCCGAGCCGGGCGTCCCGATGATCTCCTTCAACGACACCGTCGCCAACAACATCGCCTATGGCAAGACCGAAGCCAGCTCCGAGGCAGTCGTGCAGGCCGCCCAGCAGGCCTTTGCCCATGAGTTCATCCAGGGGCTCCCCCAGGGCTATGACACGATCGTCGGCGAAGGGGGCTCCGGTCTCAGCGGGGGCCAACTGCAGCGCATTGTCATCGCCCGCGCCATTCTCAAAAACCCGAGGATTCTTATCTTTGACGAGGCCACCAGTCAGGTCGATGCAGACAGCGAGTCGAAGATCCACAAGGCGATCCAGGAAATCATGGCTCACAGAACGACTCTTATCATTGCCCACCGCTTCAGCACGGTCATCGCCGCGGACCAGATCGTCGTTGTCGACAAGGGTCAGATCGTGGCCAAGGGCACGCACGACGAACTGATGCTGGACTGCTCCCTCTACCAGGGACTGTACGAGACCCAACTGGTGTCATAGGAAGAGTGACCTATTGCCAGTGATCAGTAATCTGTGATCCGCGATCTGCAGTCAGCAGTCAGTGATCCTACTTTATCAGTTTGGCAATCTGCTTAAAGTTGGGATGATCCGCATCCTTTAGCCACTCAAAGAGGAGCATCTCTAAGCTCGTGATGCCAATCCCCGCACGCCGCATCCTGTCGAGCCCGAGACGCTTGTTGGCTGCGGTCCTGGAGGAGACGGCGTCCGCAACTACCTCCACTTCAAACTGTTGCCCCAGTAGATTCATGGCGGTCTGCCACACGCAGATGTGCGTTTCGATCCCACACAGCACTACTTGTTTCCGATTGATCTGAGCGAGACGCTGGCGGAAGTGTTCACTGGCCCAGCAACTGAAACTCGACTTGTTGATGGGCGTCTCCTCGGCGAGCAAGACGCGTAAGGGTTCGATGGTGAGACCCAGGGCATCGAGGCACTGTTGACACCATATGATGGGTACACTGAGCTGCTGGGCACTCTGAACGAGCGTGGCCGTTGCCGCAAACAGGCTTTCTCTTTCCTCCATCAGATTGGCAAGTTTTCCCTGGAGGTCGATGACAACGAGGCAGCTGGTCTGAGTGTCTAGCATGTCCGACTCGGTTAATCGCGCACTGAGCTCAGTCCTTGCTCGGCCTCAGTACAATCGTCAACTCGGTTAGTTCGCCACTCGCCCCACTGAGGTCGATCGGCGGCAGAGTCCCGGATTCACGCGAGGTCAGCATGGGATTGGGGACCCTTGCCGCTGCTAGGTCCAGAGGTTCATGAGTGAACTCTTCCAGCCGGTCCGCCAGACGCCGTGCCAACTCCACACTCTGGCCGGCACTTTCCCGCTGAAAGATCCGCTGCATCTGATCAGCGGAGAGCGATTCCAGGAGGAGAGGATTGCCAAGATCCTCGGTCGTCAAGCGCAACGAAGCCCGCTCGACCTTGGACCACGCCGGACTAAAATCTTCCAGGAAGGCGATCAGCGCCTGCCGTGAAGACCGAATGCGGTATACTTTCACCCTTCCCTCAACCTTTTTGTCGGTGTAGGGTGACAGACCATTGTATTCGATGGCCCTGTTCATGATCGTGTCCACCGTGGAAAAGAAGGCAACATCCAACTCCAGCCTGGCCACCAATCCTCCGCTGCCAGCCTGCCCAGCCGGAACCATCGGAGATACTTCCAGCGTTCCGGCTGGAGGAAGCCCCTGCTCAGACGGTTTCCAGGTCGAATGGATCAAAGCCGACAGGGCTATGACAAAGCCCACGAGGGCTGCCACGGCGCCGACTCTCCCCAAGATGACATGCCGGGGCCCAGGCGCGCTCGCCGGCGCCGCGTTCTTGTTGGCAAAGTTCGCATTTCGCGTCAGTTGAGCTCTCAACTCATCATCGAGGCCAGGAGGTGCCTCAAGTCGCGGCAGCGCTCGGAGAAGTCCCTGGAGATTCTTGAGTTCATTGATTCTCTGACCGACGGCTGGATCTTGCTCTGCCAGGCGTCGGATTTCTTCGGCTTGGCGCTGGGACAGCTCGCCATCGACGAAGCTGCTGAGTTGCTCTTCGCGGTCTCGCCTATCACTCATTCCAGAACATCCTCCAAGAGCCGTCTCAAACGGGCCCTGGCCCGACTCAGGCGACTTCTTACCGTGCCAATCTCAATATCAAGCACCTGGGCAATGTCGGTGTAGCTCATCCCCTCAATATCGCGGAGCGTGATGACCGTCCGGTGCATTTCGTCCAGATTCAGCAGGCAGGCCGAGACCACCTCGCACAATTCGCGATTCACTGCCACGTCCTCGGGGTCCGGCGACTTGTCGTCGCTCAGGAATTCCCTAAGGAGTTGCGTCGTACTCTCTCCCGGTTCTCCTGCCTCAACATCCAACGACCGAAACCCGATTTTGGCCCTTCTTCGGCAGTGGTTTAGGGTCAGATTCACGGCAATCCTGAACGACCATGTGTAAAAACTGCTCTTTCCTTGAAACTTGTCTATGTTTTCAATTATTTTGACAAACGTATCCTGAGTAAGTTCCGCCGCATCGTCTGGATTTGAACAGATTCTTGCTATGACGTTGTAGAGGCGATTCTGGTATCTGAGCAGCAGCCGCTCCAGCGCAGAGGCGTCCCCCCGGCGACAGGCTTGCAGCAGATCTTCATCCCGTGAAGGCTGGCCGGTTCGGTCGTTGGGCACTGCGTCTCCTCGATATGGTCTCTATCGGCCCCCAAATAGGGCTCCAGTGTGAGAGTTTTGGCCAGGCATGATCGCAGATCGCATTGAGCAGGTCAAACGAAATCAAATCGGGCGGCACGCACCCTCGGGACCACATTCTTCCCTTTTTTTCTTGACCACCGCACGATCATCCCTTAGGGTGCAGCGTTGCCGTATTTTGAATAAATTGATTGTGGACTGTGCAGAGAGGCATGCTTGCAGGCCGTTCGTTTGGGCACCCTGATTTGCACAACGATGAAACTAAGTCGTGTATTTCCTTTTTCCGGTAATTCGTGCCGCAGAGTTGGAATGGCTGGACCATTCCAACTGTTTCAACCTGCTTGACTTGGCGAAGACTCACATGTGGTCACTGCGAATTGAGGCTTTCTCAACGATATCCAATTACGTAGATCCTTGGTGATTATTGATGTACCAAGAACCCGTTAAGCCCAGTCAGTCCCTAGCACAGGGTTGACGGTACGTGGCCTGCCTGTCCCGCAAAGGCGACAGGTGTGTTGCGGTGGTTCTTGGTTATTTCGCAAGTCAATGCCTGTTGCACCATGTCTCTGGCACGCACTGCTGGCGTTCCGCAATCGTTCCCTGTCGATGCACTGCTGCGCGCAGCCTATGGCTGCACGGGAAAGGTGAACTTTTATGATCAGTGGAGTACTCTCGCAAATCACCAACTCTGTGCTGGGTGCCCTGGCGATTGGATTGGCCTTCGGTGGGTCCCTGGCAACCATTGTCTTCCAGGTCGTGAACCGGAACAGATCACGGACCTTCAAAGAAGACCTGGAAAGACAGATCGTCGGAGCCAAGAAGGAAGCGGAAAACATCACCAAGGCCGCCAGGATTGACGCCGCCGAGGAGGCCATAAAGAAAAAAGAGAAGTTTGGCGAGGAGGCCAATCAGATTCGCGGTGAACTGCGAGAAACGGAGTTGCGCCTGGCTAAGCGTGAGGACGTCCTCGAACGGGAAACCGAGCTTGTCCACAAACAAGAAAATAAGCTCGAGAATCTAGAGAAAGAGATCCAGCGGCGAGTCCGCAATCTTGAGCTACAGGACCAGAAGCTCGCCGCCGTCATCGCGCAACAGAAAAACCAACTTCTCAAGATGACCGCCATGTCCCCCGAGGCCGCCAAGGACCTGCTGTTGAAGCGATTGGAAGAGGAGTGCGAACATGAAATGGCTTCCATTATCAAACAGAAGCTGGACCAGGCCACGGAGACGGTGGATGAAAAGAGCCGAGAGATCATCACCATCGCCATCCAGCGCTTCGCCGCCGACCAATCCTGCAGTGCAACCGTCTCCACCGTTGAAATCCCTCATGATGACATGAAGGGTCGAATCATCGGACGCGAGGGTCGCAACATTCGGGCCTTCGAGAAGGCCACCGGCGTGGACGTCATTGTTGACGACACGCCCGGCATCATCGTGGTCAGCGGCTTTCATCCCGTCCGACGCGAAGTGGCGAGGTGGTCGATGGAACGGTTGATCCAGGATGGACGCATCCATCCCTCCCGCATCGAAGAAGTGGTCAGTCAGACGACGATCGACGTGAACAATAAAATTCTCCAGATCGGCAAGGATGCCGCCCTCGAAACGAACATCCGGGGCTTGAGCAACAAGATCCTGAGCGTGCTCGGAGCCCTCAACTATCGGACCAGCTATGGGCAAAACGTGCTGCGTCACAGCATTGAAGTCGCCTTTCTGACTCAGGCCATGGCGGATGAATTGGGCCTGGATGGGGCCATAGCCCGACGGGCAGGTCTATTGCATGATATCGGCAAGGCCTTGGATCACGATCAAGAGGGTGGCCATCCCAAGATCGGCGCCAATTTTCTCAAGAAGTTCAAAGAAAACAACATTGTCCTCAACGCGGCGGCAGCTCACCATGGCGACGTTCCGGCGGAGACGCCCTACACCCCCTTGGTCACGGCGGCAGATGCGATCAGCGCGTCCCGACCCGGCGCCCGACGCGAAACGCTGGAACGCTACGTCAAGAGACTGGAACAGCTTGAGGAGATCGGCAACGGATTCGACGGCGTCGAGAATACCTATGCCATTCAGGCCGGACGCGAAATCCGAGTCATCGTCAACGCGGAAAAGCTGGGGGATGACGCCGCCCTGAAGACCGCCCGCGACATCGCCCAGAAGGTGGAGCTGGAAATGACCTATCCGGGCGAAATCCAGATCACCCTGCTCCGGGAACTGCGCTGCATTGAATACGCCAAGTAGGGGACCGGCAAGAAAACAGCGGCTTCCGTGGGACAATACTGGCTGCGATAGCAGCATTATTAAAGTTACCACGAAATAACTTGGATGGGAACGCTGTGAAACTAAATGTCCTCTGCACGGGCGATATGGTCGGCAGACCGGGACGCCGAATTGTGGCGGACCATCTGCAAAAGATAGTTCGCGAGCACAACATCGACTGCGTGATCGCAAATGCCGAGAACGCTGCCGGCGGGTCGGGTCTGACCCCGCAAATCTATGAAAAGCTGCTACGCTACGGTGTCCATCTAGTCACGTTGGGCGACCATGCCTATCGCAAGCGGGAAATCATCGAGGTTCTTGAGACGAGAGACAACATCGCCTGCCCGGCGAATTTCTCCGATCACGCCGCCGGCCGTGGATATGCCCTCTACGAGACCAAAGGCGTCACCCTAGCGGTCGTGGTCCTGATCGGCAGACTCTTCATGAAACCGGCCAACTGCCCCTACAGCGCCGCGGACCGTCTTCTCTCCAAACTCAAGACCCAAGCCGATGTCATCCTGGTAGAATTCCACGCGGAAGCCACCAGTGAAAAAATTGCCATGGGTTACCATCTGGACGGACGTGCAAGCTGCTGCTTTGGCACCCACACGCATGTGGTCACCGCCGACGAGCAAATCCTCGACCAGGGGATGGCTTATATCACAGATATTGGCATGACCGGAGCCCATGACTCGGTGTTGGGACGAAACAAGGAGAAGGTGCTTAGAGCGTTTCGGACGCAGATGCCCTGTTCTTTTGACATCGCCACCGAAGACGTGCAGTTAAACGGTATCATCGTGACCATCGACAGCCACACCAAGCGAGCGGAGAGCATCAAGCGGATCAGAGTGCACACCGATGAAATCGACGCCACCTCCTACGACCGTGATGACGGCAAACCGGAGTATTTGAACAATCAATTCTGAGCGATGTGAGACCTTTCGCGGCCCAAGTGAGGGAGGCCCGTGTTGCGGCAGGACTGTCCCCAAGGGAGCGGTCGCTCGACGACAGCCACCGACATGGATCCCAGTTTCTGGTTGAAGAGATGGAAAGAAAACCGCATCGGCTTTCACCAATCGAAGGTCAATGAGAGCCTGGTCCGGTATTGGCCGCCTCTGGCCTCCCAAAGCCGCGTACTCGTCCCACTCTGCGGGAAATCTCTGGATCTACTGTGCCTGGTAGAGCAGGGTTGCGATGTGACCGGGATCGAGCTTTCGCCGCTTGCCGTTGAGTCCTTTTTTGAAGAACAGGGCATCGACTATGCAACGAGTACGCAGGAGACAGGTGTCATTTACCGAGCCCGGGCGAAATCACTGCGCATCTATTGCGGCAATTTCTTTGAGTTTGAGGCGTCCCCCTTTGATGCCCTTTACGATCGAGCAGCTCTGATCTCTCTTCCCCAGGAACAGAGGCGACGCTACACAGACCGGTGCCGGCGTTTGCTCAGCGACAATGCCTCTGTCTTGCTAGTCACACTAGAGTATGATCAACAGCAGATGCACGGCCCGCCCTACTCAGTGGCTGCGACGGAAGTCGCCACCCTGTGGGGCGAACGACTTCAGCTCACCCGCGCCGAAGAGCTGATCGAGAATGAGCCCCGTTTCAAGAGGAGGGGACTAGAAAGCTTGATTGAAAAGACTTGGGTCGGACAGCGCTAGGCCCCCCTGCTCATCCCACAAATTGGCGAAATTCACGCATGAGTTGCTGGGTCAAACGCCCCGGCCTGCCGTCACCGATACGGGTGCCCTCAAACCGGACCACCGGCACAATGTCTTGGGTCGTCATGGCGATGAACAGCTCCTGGGCGTGCGCCGCTTCGGCACAGGTGAGGGAGTTTTCCACGACGGTGAGTCCGACATTGTTCGCAGCCCTCAAGATGTAGGTCCTGGTCACAGAAGGCAGAATATTGGCGACAAGCGGGGAGGTGCGCAGCGTAAGACCGGCCCCCGCGCCTGGTAGCAGGGCGAAAAATGAAGACGCGGACCCTTCCGTGATCAATCCCTCCTCTTCATTGAAAAGGATCGCCTCGCTGCACCCTCTCCGTTGCGCGTCCCTCCGCGCCAGGACATTGGCGAGGAGATTTAGAGACTTGATGTGACACTTTTTCCAGCGCCAGTCGGGATGGCCCCATACGGAGATGCCCTGATCCTTCTCCTGCGAGCAATCTTCAAGCTCCGTAATGGTCATGAAAAAGGAGGGCTTCAGACCCGGCGTATCGGTCATGTTCCGTGCACTCCGGCCGCGGGTGGCGTGGAAGTAGACCTTCGCCTCGGCGATTCCCGATTGGGCATAGGCATCAATCACCCGACGGCGCACCTCCTCCACGTCGATACCTTGAATATCGATCGCCGCCAGACTCTGCGAGAAACGCTGCATGTGGGGATCCAAAGCGAAGAGTTTCCCCTCGTAGCTCCTCAGGACCTCGTACACCCCATCAGCAAAGAACATGCCTCGATCCAAATAGGGCTCAGGCAGATCTTCCAGGGGCATCACGGTATCCTGAACCATGGCAAGTTGCATCGCGTCTACCATTCCTTTTCAGTCAGCCACGAGGCCCGCCTACATCCCCCCCCTCGAATCCGTACTCAGGCACCGCGCGGAAATGAATCGGCAATTCTCTTTACAGACCACGCATCAAGGGCTACTATAGCTGGTCTTATTTTCTTTACGAGACTAAAACGAAGCCAGAAACAAATAGGGGCACATACCCATGTATGCAGTGGTTGAAACCGGCGGCAAGCAATACAGAGTCTCTCAGGGCGACCGGGTGGACATCGACCTCACCGAGGTCGATCCGGACGCCGAAACCTTGGAACTGAATAAGGTACTCCTCATCAGCGATGGCGAAGACGTCCAGGTGGGTACTCCTTATGTCGAGGGTGCCAAAGTAACGGCTTCGTTTGGCGGCCCGGCCAAAGAGGCGGTCGTCAAAGGCAAGAAACTCTATCCTACCCACTTTCGCAGACGCAAAAACAGTCAACGTCGAATCGGCCATCGGCAGAGGTATTTGGCGATTACCATCGACAAGATTGAAGCCTAGGCTCCATCAGAAAACTCGATGGGCTGACTCAAAGTGGGTTTTCACACCTTTAGGTTTTGAGTTCTTCCCTCGCAGAAGCGCCACGCACCTTTTCCTGGGTATTGAGCCATTGACTGAGGTGACCTGCCAGGCTCTCACCGACCTGTTCTTCGTCGCCAGCCACGGCGTGTGCTCCGGCAGCAATAAAATCGCCTGTGTGCAACTGATACCGAGCCCGAACAATCACATGCACATGCGGCGCGTTCTTGCGTACATGCTCTAAAATGGTCATCGAAGACTCATGATGCGGAACGGTAATGACAACTGCCTTGCACTCGTTCAGTCGGACATGGTTCAACACCTCGCTTTGCGTGGCGTCGCCTATCTCGCCCTTGAAACCGAGTTGTTGGGCCTTTCGAATGCCATCTTGGTTCAGGTCGATAACCACGACTCGAACGCCTTTATCAATCAATGGGCATGCTGCAATCTGTCCGGCCGGTCCAAACCCGATGATGGTGACCTCTGGAGCCTCCTCCATCTCTGGTTTACCATCCGACGGTCGTTGCTCAGACCGAAGCCATAGGGCCACGCGGTTCCCAAACCGTGGAGCCATGGGCACCAGAAAAGCACTGAGAAGAAAGGAGGCAATTGTTACTGAAACAACTAGAGCGTACATATCCTTTGTGACTACGCCACTTGTTCGACCGATGCTTCCGAGTACGAACGCAAACTCACCAACCTGAGCCAGACATAGCCCAGTCGCAGATGCCACTCGGGTCGTTTGACCAAGCCCCAGAAAGATTACCCAAATCACGAGCAGTTTTCCGACCGTCAACAATAGGGAGACGGTCGCGACGACATGCCAATTGTTTAGAATCCAGATGGGGTCGGCCACCATCCCTACCGCACCAAAGAAAAGGGTCAGCAGGACGACGCGGAGAGGGGAAATATCTGCCCGTATTTGTGTCGCAAACGCCGAGCTGCCGAGCAGCATTCCCGCCACAAAGGCTCCCAAGGCTGGTGAGAATCCCGCATAGTGCGATGCCCACGCAGCACCTAGTCCGGCCACGACAGCGAATATCACCGTCAACTCGCGATTGCGATGCAGCGTTAATGTACCCAATGCCAGCACCGCGAGTTTGTTGAGCACAAACAAACCGACAATGAGCCCTATTGCCATCACCAGCAACTTGCCGAAGTCCCATGCGACCTCGGTTGCTGTGCCTTCTCCGCCCAAGATGGTCATCAGCAGAGCAAGCGGTACCACGGCCATGTCTTGGGTTAGCAACACCGCAAGGCTGTTCCGGCCGTACGGCATTTCCATTTCGCCGCGTTCCACCAACATCCGTAGCACTACGGCCGTGCTACTGAGTGCGACCATGGCACCGAACGCAAGAGACTCCTTGGCGGCTAAACCGAACGCCAACGCTCCGCCGAACGCCAGTAGGAGTGTCAGCACGACTTGAACGGCCCCACCCAGCAGGGGCTTTGCACCGAGTTTCTTGAGACGGCCCAACGAGAATTCAAGACCGAGGCTAAAAAGCAATAACGCAACGCCCAGCTCCGCAATTGCCTCGATTTCCTGTTCAGAACCAAGTCCCCCGAGCATCATGCCTGCCAGTAGATAACCCACAAGCGGACTTTGTCCGAATCGAGAGAATAGACCACCAATCAACAACGATGCAGACAGCAGGACAACGATGTCGCCGAGTATTGTCCAAAGATTCATAGAACCCCTCCCAACTCTAGGTTCTTAGCACGCATGAGCAAATCCATCAAGAACTCACTGCAAACAATCGTGCTAAGTCTAGGTATAAGAAAAGAATAGCAAAACTCCTTTTTGTCAGATTCACAAGAGAATCTTACTTGCGATAGTCCTGCGTTCGGGGAGAATCTCGCCCTGCGGAGGGATTCCCTAGCCAATCCTAGACAAGGGGCGCGGTGATATGCAGCACCGCCTCGAAGAGTCGGCGCAGGGTAGACACCTCTGGCACACCTGACCGGCAGTCACGCAGGGTTTCTTGGGTCCAGGACTCGACTTGCCGTATGGAATCCTGATCATAGAAGAGAGTGGCGATTTCATAGTCGAGAAAGAGGCTTCGCACGTCCATGTTCGCGGTGCCGAGCAGAGCCACGTCGTTGTCCTTGAGTAGGAGTTTGGCGTAGGACCCATATACTCTGTTCCAATATTGCGTCCCCCGGTCCAGACAATCCGGTTGTCGAACAGCATCATTTTGCGATGATTGCGCAAGTTTGTGTGTCCCCGGAACGGTCGACGCAGCAAGGGAATAAAGGCGATATATTCTTCGCTACAATCGGGCCCGTGTGTACCGCCGCGCATGACCAGGTGCCCGTGAGGATTGCCGCTTGTCTCGGCGATCACGACCCGTCCGTTGCAGTAGATACCTATCAATGAATGGGGACTGGCCGCAGCCTTCCTCAATGTCATACGAGTCATCAAGGTGTGGGTGGTGCAGCATGCCATTCCATCCGAGTGTGCCGCGGGGCTTTTCAAAGTAGCACCGCATTATGATCAGGAGGGTATCTTTTACGCCCTGAGAAAAGCGGTCCTCGACCCCATGCAGGGACAAGGCTCTGGCAGATAACACTTGACGCAGCCTGCTGCTTGGTTACCGTTAACCTTTCTTATACCTAGGATTATGAATAATATGGCAAATAAAATCCCCCGAACCAAGGGACAGATCGAGGCGGAGATCAGCGAAGCGATCATCAAGTTCGAAAAAGAGTACATGGGACGTGGCCCGGACGAAACCAAAACCTATATTCTCGACGATTTGATCGTGATCCGCTTGCAGCGTGTTTTAACGCCGGCAGAGCAGCAGCTTGCCAAGTCCGATGGCGATGTCAAAGGGCGATCCCTGATCAAACAGGTCCGCACGGAATTGTTGGAAAAGGCCCGGCCGCTGTTGGAGGCCATGGTGTGGGATATCACCGGCCGCAAGGTCAAGAGCCTACACACAGACATCAGTACCACGAGCGGTGAGCGTATCATCGTCTTTACGCTGGATAGCGGAATCGTCTGTAAGGAAAACTAGTTGACAATCGCCTTTTTTCCCTATAATACAACAGAAATAAAAATACGGGTGGATTCAGACAGGGGATAATCGCACGGGTTATCTGCTGGAGATTAGGCCGGTGATCAGCAAGTGTTAAGCTGGTGCCGGTTTTTGTTTTGCGCCCGAATACAAGGTTGACGTGTGTTAGACGCGGTCCATGTCCGCGGCATGGATGGCGTATTTAAGATACAGGCCGGTAAACCTCACCATGGGGCTTTCCGGTCTTACTTTTGTGTCTCGTTAGTGTACAGGGAAAGGAGTTGGAACATTAGGTTGTCATATTGGACCATCTGATGGCCCATCACGGCCACCAGGCTATTGAGGATGCTATGGCTTAACAATTTCGAGATGCCATGGAAACGATCAATCTTGAAACACACTGGCCGCAATTCAAGATGCCACGGGACGTCGAGATTTTAATGCAAACCGCGCGGTCCTGCCTCCTGCCCAAGAGCCGCAGTGAGTTACTGGCATTGGCCATGGGAAACCAGGCGGAAGGTGTCTTCGAGGTGGCCTATGACGTACCCGGTAAGGGGCGGATCGTCGAGGCAATCGTCACGAAATGTCGCAACGGCCTGGCCGTGAACTATACGGACTCCTACATGCGGCGACGCGATCCGGAGTGCATGGTTGTCGCCGACACCTTGCCGACGGACAAGGCCCGCTTCGTTGATCGGTTCGGTGAG
>JADFHU010000696.1 GCA_022567055.1 Planctomycetota bacterium | reverse complement strand
CTTCTTCAACTTCATCGGGGGGCGTGATCCAGTTGCGGGCGCCGACGACCACCGCTGGGGCGTCTAGTTCGTCGAAAGCAAGCTGGGTGATCTTGGAGGCCATGGTGTGCAGGTAGCTGCCTCGCTCACAGGCGTCGGAGGCGAGCAGGATCTTGCGGGTCTTTCTGATCGATTCGATGACCGGTTCGTAGTTGAAGGGGACCAGACTGCGGGCGTCGATGACCTCGCAACTGAGGCCGTGGCTCTGCTCCAATTGCTCGGCGGCTTCGAGGGCACGATAGAGCGTGGCGCCGATGGTCAAGAGGGTGAGGTCCTTGCCTGCCTTGCGAAGCGCGGGTTCGCCTAAGGGGATCTCGTAGGACTCTGTCGGGACGCCGCCCGCGATGAATTCTTCGGCGATGCCGTAGAGCCGTTGGCTTTCGAAGAAGATCACTGGGTCGGTGCCGGTGAGGGCCGCGGCCATCATGCCTTTGGCGTCGTAGGGGGTCGCCGGAAAGATGACCTTGAGGCCGGGGATGTGGGCGACGATGCTGGTCCAATCCTGGCTGTGCTGGGCGCCGTACTTGCTGCCCACGGAGACGCGGAGGACCACGGGCATCTTGAGCAGGCCGCCGCTCATGGACTGCCACTTGGCGAGCTGGTTGAAGATCTCGTCCCCGGCGCGTCCCATGAAGTCGCAGTACATGAGCTCGATGAGGGCCCTCCCTCCCTCCAGTCCGTAGCCGACGCCGGTTCCGACGATCGCGCCTTCTGAGATGGGAGCGTTGAATAGACGGTGGTAGGGGAGTGTCTCAGTCAGCCCTCGGTAAACGGCAAAGGCGCCGCCCCAGTCTCGGTTTTCTTCCCCATAGGCGATGAGGGTGGGGTCGGTGTGGAAGGCATCGTGGATGGCCTCGAAGAGGGCATCCTTCAGGCCGATGCAACGGCTGTCCTTGAGGCGCTGCCCATTCTCATCGAAGGCGGAACGGCTGCGGCTCGCCAAGGATTTGACGCGGGGGTTGTCTGCCTTGCTCAGGAGAGTCTCGGGTTGGCGGCTGGTGTCCATCGATTCGATCCGCGTGTTGGAGAACATGGTGTTTTCCAGTAAGCAGCCCTTCTTCTTCAAATCGGCCCGGGGTGAGAGTTCGAGGTCAATCGCCTTTTGGAAGGCCCGGAGGATGAGCGTCTCGGCCTTCTCGTGGAGGTCGTCCAGGTCCATTTGATCACAGATCTGGGCTTGGCGCAATTCCTCGCCGAAATTGTTGAGCGGGTCACAGGCCTGCCAGGCCTCGATCTCGCTCCGGTCGCGGTAGCTGCTCTGGTCCGAGGGGCTGTGCCCGCTGTACCGATAGGTGAGAGTGTCCAACAGCACGGGTCCGTCTCCCCGTTCCAGGATCTCTCTCTTGCGCAAGATGGCATCGGCGACCGCGAGCGGATTGTATCCGTCAATCCGCTCGGCGTGCATTTGATCGGGTGTGACACCGGCACCCATGCGGGCCAGCATGCCGAAGCCCATGGTCTCGCCCTGGGGTTGGCCGCCCATGCCGTAGAAGTTGTTATAGAAGTTGAGGATCAGGGGCAATCCTCCTCGGTGGGCCCCCTCCCACAGTTCCTTGAACTGATCCATGGTAGCGAAGCAGATGCCCTCCCAGACCGGGCCGCAGGAGGCGGAGGCGTCGCCGATGTTGCCGATGATGATCCCCCTCTTCTGGTTGCATTTCTTGTAGAGCGCGGCGCCGACCGAGATGTCACCCGAGCCGCCGACGATGGCGTTGTTCGGGTAGATGCCGAAGGGGGTGAAGAAGGCGTGCATCGAGCCGCCCATGCCCTTGTTGAATCCCGACTCGCGACCGAAGATCTCGGCCAGCGTGCCGTAGACCAGGAAGTCGGTCGCCAGATCCTTAACGGAGCCTTCGGCCCCCTGTTCCACAATCCTGAGGCAGGCGCCGGCGAAGAAGGTCTTCATGATGTCCATCAGCGTCGTTTCATCGAGTCGCTGGATGGCGGAGAGTCCCTTGGCCAGGATCTCGCCGTGGCTGCGGTGGCTGCCATAGATGTGATCATCGATGTCCAGATGGAAGGCCTGGCCGACGGCGGCGGCCTCCTGTCCGATGGAGAGGTGAGCGGGCCCCTTGTGCGTATACTCGACGCCCTGGTAGGCGCTGCGCAGCTTGATGTCGTTGAGCATGTTCTCGAAGTGACGGATGATCACCATGTCACGCTGAATGCGAAAGAGATCGGCCTTGCTGTAGCGATTGAATTCGTCTTGAATGGTCTTGTCATACTGGTTGACGGGGATCGGCGTGAATTCAATGGTGCTCTGGAGGCGAACGTCTTGCGGCAAGATCATCTGGCTTTTTGGCATGTCTTATGGCTCCTGAGGATAGGTTTGTCCCTGAAGGATCGGCTCATCGGCCGATGCGCTTGCGGATCGCTGAGGAAAGATGACCTTGATCCCCTGCTCGTTCAGGAATTCGGTCCAGGCCTCGTCGGGACGCTGGTCCGTCACGATGGTGGAGACTTGGTTCCACTCCACGATGCGATAGAGAGCGGGCGATCCAAATTTACTGTTGTCTACCAGTAGGACGGTTTCTTGGGCATTGGCCACCGCCTGACTGATCAGGGCGGCGCTGTCGACGTCGATGGAGGTGGGACCGAAGTCCATGGCCAGGCCATCGCTGCCGAAGAACGCACGGTAGCCACGCAGTCGCTCCAGCGAGGCCCCGGCCATGGGGCCGACGGCGTCCATACGGTCGGGCCGGTAGTGACCGCCCAGCAGCAGGACGCGGACACCCGGCGCCGTCAACTCCTGGGCGGTGCGAATAGAATTGACGATGACGGTCAGGCCTCGCTTGCTGCGCAGGTAGCTTGCCGTTTCGAAACTGGTGGTCCCGGAATCGAGGATCACCCGATGACCTGGCTGAATCAACTCAACGGCAGCTTTCGCAACGCTGCGTTTCATCGCGGTGTTCAGTGCGCTTTTATCTTCCACTGATGGCTCGACTGACGGCGTCGTGCTATCGCAGATCAACGCGCCACCATAGGCACGCACAGCGATCCCCTGCTTTTCCAGAAACGCCAGATCGTTGCGGATCGTCACGGTAGATACGCCATACAATGCCGACAGATCGTTAACCTGCACACTCCCTTGCTGTCGCAGACGCTGAATGATCTGTTCTCGTCGCTCGCTGGTGCCTGTCACTCGCTTCTCACCTGAAGCGTCGGTATTACTCATAGTAAGTCCTTTCGTAAAACTTTCGTTTCATTTCGTTTTGCCTATTAACGCCTTTCTATTAAGCAAATGCAAGCCCACCTTGCCCATTGACGCAAGCTACTCTCGTTTCAGTGACTTTCATTATGCTTCTTTTGTGAATCAGATC
>JADFHU010000695.1 GCA_022567055.1 Planctomycetota bacterium | reverse complement strand
TGCTGGATATGATTGGTCCACCCGTCCCCTACTTCGTCCATCTTTTCTTCTCGCAGTTGGGACAGCTGACGCAGTCTGACCGTCAGCCACTTACCTTGGCGACTCTAGAATCCGTGTATGAGAAGAAGATCCTCGGTCCCACCTGCAAGCACTATTTCAACCACTACCGAGAAAGACTGAAGCGCTATGGTACCGTAGGAGAACGTACGGCCGTGACGATCCTGTCAATCGTAGCCCGGCAGCAACGCGCTTCGGCGAGTGTGTTGTGGGAGGTCTACCGTAAGGCCAAGAAGCGAGGGTCGAGCGAGCTTGGGTTTACCGAATTGATGGCCGATCTGGAATGTGATTGGTATCTGGTGCTGGACCCGCACACCAATGAGTACTTTTTCATGGTCGATATCATGCGGGACTGGTGGTGCCGCTGGTTTCGCGCACCCAAAAAGCAGAGTCGCTAGTAGGAGCCTTGTCCATGGTACGTGTCGCCCACAAGTACATGCCGGATAACATGTCGGAAGATGAGCTGCGGGCCACCTTTACTGCCCGTCAGCATACCCTGGATTACCTGACCGAAGAAGTCCGCAAGCAAAGCGGCAAACAGACTTTGACCAGCTATTTGATCACAGGCCCGCGCGGCGCCGGTAAGACAACGCTGATCCGTATGCTTTGCCTGAGGCTTTGCCAGGAGGAAGATCTGGTCGCGGCCTGGCTGCCGGTGCGTTTTACGGAAGAACTCC
The DNA here is from genome assembly GCA_022567055.1 of Planctomycetota bacterium. Taxonomy (GTDB): domain Bacteria; phylum Planctomycetota; class Phycisphaerae; order Sedimentisphaerales; family Anaerobacaceae; genus JAIPFM01. The sequence goes on along the minus strand of JADFHU010000695.1, from coordinate 2,632 downwards.
CTCAAGTCACCTCCCTAAGAGACCTCCTCGCAACCACTCTGGATCTATTGGCGGATCAGGGCATATCCGAAGCCCGCCAGTGGCACCGGCGCGTCGAAAACGAAAGGGATGATTCGCACAGTCAGGAACTGGCCATCACCGGTCTCCAACAGATCGCTCAAGCTCAAAACAAACGCCTGATTCTCTTGATAGAGAATCTCGACATGCTATTCGAACGCGCCTTGACCGAATCCACACGGGCCACGCTGCGCAGGCTCTTGATGACGGATCCCTTCATGATGATCATTGGATCGGCCGTGCAGGTCTTTCCCGCCGTGCGCGCCTACGATGAGGCCTTCTTCAACTATTTCTGCCCTGTTCCCTTGGAACGCCTGACCGCGGCGCAGGCCAGTGACATCTTAAGACGCCGAGCCGCATGGGACGGCAACCACCAATTCGACACGCAGTACCGCAAACATCAGGCTAAAATCCGGGCCATCTCCCTGCTGACCGGCGGCAATCCACGTCTTCTCCTGATGCTCTATGAAATCCTCACGCTGCAGGAGATGGGATCGGCCGTCCAGGCCTTGCGAACGCTAGTGGACGAATTGACCCCATTACTCAAAGACGTCCTCGAACATCAGCTGACGCCGCAGCAGGTGAGAATCTTAGACGCCCTCATGCAACTCAACGGCAAGGCCAAGCCCAGCCAACTCGCGCATAAAAGCCGCCTAGCACTGAATACGGTGACCTCGCAATTGAAACGCCTGGTTGAAGCCGACCTCCTCGAACTGCAGGGCGGAGGCAAGGGCCGCCCTGCCTGGTACACGGTGGCAGACCGTCTCTTCTATACCTGGTACCAGATGCGTTACTTGCGTCCCCAACGCCGCCGCATCGAGATGTTTGTCGAAGTTCTGCAACTATGGTTCGAGGCAGATGAGCGTGTTGAAGCCCTTCGGGCTCTCTCCGGTGAGCTTTCGGACTGTCCGCCGACACGGGCCAAATCGCTAGCACAAACGGCCGAGTATTTTGCCGCTTCCCTGGCAGAAACGCCCTTCACGGAGCAGGCCCGAACCCTCGCCATTCAAAACTGGATCCAGGCCGGAGAGGTCAAAGAAGCCTTGGCGCTGTATAACGAAGGGCATGGAAAAGACCGCTCTAAGGAGGGGCCTCACGCGACGTCACATGTGGGCCTGAGTCGTTGGCTTTCCGATCAGGGTTACGTACCGGAAGCTATGGCGGTCTTGCAGGCAGGTCTCGAAGAGAATCCGCAAGATATGGAAGCCCTGATGGAGTACGGCATTGCATGTGGTCGCAACGGTAGTCCCGCGAAGGCCTTCTCCTGTTTTGATCAGATCGTCACTTCGTCGCCTAAGGATCTCAGAGTTCTCACTCGAGCACTACTCAATCGGGGTGTTGCCAAGGGGAAGCAGCAGGACCCTGCAGGTGAAATGGCGGATTACACCACAGTGATCGAGCAGCCCGATGCGCCTGTGGATTACGTCGCACAGGCTCTGCTCAATCGGGGATATGCCAATAGAACACAGAAGGATCTGGTAAGTGCGTTAGCGGACTACACGGCGGTGGTCGAACTAGCTGATGCGCCTGTTGACCAAGTTTCAGAGGCTCTAGTCAGTCGGGGCTTCACAAAAGGCATACAGAAAGACCTCACAGGCGAGATCGCCGACTACAGCGCAGTGCTTGAACTGACCAACGCACCTATGGACCAGGTGGCGCTGGCTCTATTCAATCGTGGTGTCGCCAAGGGGAGCCAGCAGGACCTGGAAGGCGAGATGGCAGACTACACCGCCGTGATCGAACTCGCAGACGCGCCCGTGGACCTGGTATCCAAGGCGCTGTTCAATCGAGGTCTTCTCAGGGGAATACTGCAGGACCTAGCAGGCGAGTTCACGGATTACACTGCAGTGGTAGAACTCTCAGGCGTACCCGTAGACCACGTCGCCAAGGCCCTATTCAATCGGGGAAACGGTAAGAAAAAACAGGAAGACCTTGCTGGGGCAATAGCGGATTACACCGCCGTAGTCGAACTGGCCAAAGCACCGCCGGGCCAAATCGCGCAGGCCTTAATCAATCGCGGCGTTGCCAAAGGGATCCAAGAGGACCTCGCTGGCGCGATAGCGGATTACACCGAAGTGCTGAAATTGGCCGACATCCCGGTGGACGAAGTCGCGGTAGCCCTGCTAAATCGGGGCAGATTGAAAGGGGCCCAAGGGAAAAGGGACACTGCGTTGGCCGACTGGGTCAAAGCCCTGGGACTCCCCGGCGTCCCAAGTACCGCATGTGTTGAAGCAGCATACATGGCTTTGCATCATATAGTTGCCCATCCGAACCAGAGGGATGAGGCTGCCGTGACGGCAGCGTTTATCACATGGCTTGCAGACTTCAACGCCAATGAACGAGCCGCCCATCTCATAGAGTTACTCACGGCCCTAGCCGAGCCTAATGCTGAGAAGGTCTGGGTATTCGCAGTTACACGACTCGTGCAGGACTGGGCCGAGGCACCCGAAGAGTTCGCGGTGTTCACTGCAGTCGCTGAGATCCTGGACAGGGGTGATTTGACCAAACTCGATCCACTCCCTCCCGAACAGCGAGACTTTGCCCTGGAGGTATTGGGGAAGGTTGAATCCCCTGA
>JADFHU010000076.1 GCA_022567055.1 Planctomycetota bacterium | reverse complement strand
AACCGAACCTTACGGTGTCTTCACACGCAGGTCGAGTCGGAACAGATTAAAGTCATGACTTCCTCCGGAGCTGTCATCTACCTCCCCGAAAAGGAGCCGACAGGCTACTTGGATATTCCGATGGTATTGATAGGCGCCGGTGAAGTTGTGACCACTCGAGCCCCTGCCGCCAGCAGCCATGCCGGTACCACCGAAGGCATCATCCGTAAAGATACCGACGATGGAATCGGCTTCGATGTCGCGGTAGTCGTAGCCGACTTCCCAGGATCCGGGGGCCTCGGCCTTGTTGATGCGGCCGCCAATGGACCATGCCGTATCGCCATTCTCTCCCACACCCGGCCCCATAGTATCCGCGCCCAGGTTGTTGATCCAGGTCCCGAATAACATGCAAGGCATGCCGTTGATCTCGCTACCGTACTCGGCAAAGAGTTCCAGCAAATCAAAGTCGTTCGCCAAGCCTGTGGCCTGTGAGTTTCCGTTCGCGAAGCCGCCCTGATTCACGATGTTGGAGTAGCTGTAGTAACTGACCCCGGCAAGGCCACAGGCAGTCTCGTTGAATTGACGATCCACCGCGAGTTGGCCCGCGAAGAGGGTAACGTCACCGGCAGGAGGCGACGCTGGACCCGGACCCCATGCCTCTTCGACCGCGAAGACACCGCCATTGGCATGGAAGTTCGTCGAGTCATCGAGGGATCTCAAAAAATTGACACCGACACCTTCGGGGTTCACATCCTCGTCCCAGATGACCTGATTACCGCCGACCCTTTCGAAAATATTGGGGATCTTTCCGGCAAACACATCGGCCCCGGGGACCTGACTGGGCTGCCAGTTCAAGTAGACTTGACTGAACCAGACGTCCTTGCTGCTGAACTTGTCTTCAAATCTCTGATAATGCGAGGTGAGGGGCATCATGCTACCATTGCTGTACCCAGTGGCAAGCTGTAGGTTGGCACTGACGTTGTCTGCTATCTGGGAATGGATGTTGAGATGTGCCTCGTACTGACTGCTGTTTCGGGTTCCCAACGCATCATATACGCCATATTCTCTGTTCTCTACCTCCTGCCGCAGCGTTAGATCGAAGGACACATCGATATTCTCATACCAAGGCGTCCCGTCGCCATCGCTGTCCCCATTCGTATAGGCCCCCGACACACACGTCGTCATCCCCAGCACCACACAACACACACACACTCTCTTGAGTTGAACTCTCATTGCACTGTTCATGGTCACTCCTTAATGCTCGACTCTTCTGGTTCTTACCGTGTTTCGCGTTCACGCATACAATGCTGGGACCACTTGGTCATGGTGGGCCTTGAACGCACGGCGAGAACAATTCAATAACGACACATACTGACCCGTTCATCCACCCTCATGATCCCGGGATGACTGGGTATGTGACAGTCACATACGCTACAGGCATCCCCTGGACTCAAGCACCTGATAAACGTGCTTGCCAGTCATTCACTTCAAAGTCCAATTTTCATTTCTACAAGTATCGTCTGGGAGGGACGTCTTCGTCTAGTGTTTTTTTGGGGTTTTGACCATATTTTTTTAAGTGATGACGTATCCGCTTTCATGTCCTGGGGGTCCATCTGGCAATTTGGTATGTGGAACCTTTCTGGGGGATGCGATCGACATGACCGGCACGAGCATACCGCACCTCGCCAGTATTCCCAAATTGACATCGCTCAATTTTGGGAGTCGTAGCGTCGATGACGCGCGCGTGCAGCCCCTGGCACAGTCCAAGTCCATCAGCCAGCTCAGGCCCCGCACAACAACAACTTACCGCTTCTCCATCTCATCTTCAGGTCGTCTTTGGCCGCTGCTCAATAGCGAAAGCCAGATCCCTCGGCTTCGCTCGGGACAGGCTCCGAACAGCTACGCCTCCGGTTTCGCTCAATCGATCACGACCAAATCCAACCTAAATCTGAGCGGATAAGTCGGTAACTTATTTTGATGCATGTCCTAGGTGCTGCTACTTCTGGTTTTTCGGTGAAACGGGCCAGAATACCCAGTCGCCGTAAGAACCGTAACGCCTCAGCTCCCCGTTATCATTGGTGGCGGGCGTTCCCCCATCATCCTTGAGATCTTCGCCGCGACTGTACAGGATGAATCCATCGGCCGTTTGACGATAACCTAACGGTCCGTCACTGTAGTAATCCCTGGGCAGTGTCTCCAAGATGCCTCCGGTCACGAGGTCGGCGAGGTCGCCCGGCAAACCGTCATAGGTCTTCTCATAAAGTTTGATGGCCAGAACCGCCAGTGTCGCCTGGCAGCTTGTCTTCATTTGCCAGTTCACCTGGGCGGCCCTTTCATAGCCCAGCAATTTAATCTCCAACGGCAATCCAACGGGTTCTAAAGGCGTTTCGGTCCTATTCTTCTGTTCCCAAGGTGTCAATTGGTTGGCCCTCTCATGTATAGTCTCATAGAAGGTGTCGACGCGTTGGGTGGTTTCCCTTCTGCCTCGATAATCGAAAAGGAGCAACCCTTTCCACCAATCCAATAGAGTATCTGCGGCAGCCAAGGCACCCTGAGCCAAAGGCCGGCCGTTTCCTTGGCCGTCGTCTGTGAACCCCTGCTGAATGAGGTCATAAGTCAAGGCCTTCTCACACTCGTAGGTGAACCAAGGCCTGTCTATCTTAAGCAGTGCGGCGAAGTCTTGATAGGCAGACGCCAGGACTTCGCGATCAATGTCAACCTTAGACAGTATCCTGCTTATCTCTCCGACTCCAAGGAAAACGACTGAATTACCCACTTGTCCCTCGACCAACAGGCCCCTGCCGCATAGGTGCCTACCGAAACGCGTCAGGACCAGACCATCAAACAGGGCCTTCTCGCCGAAATTCTGCCCAATGTCGGACTCAATCTGGTACTGCATGGCCTGAGCCAAGTGCCTGTGTTTCCCCAGCCTCGGCATCACCCCTTCCATCAGGTGCGCCCACAGTTCAGCCGTAGGGAAGGGGGAAGGGCGACCCGATGAATGGTTGACAGACGTTGACCTTTCCTCCGATGCCGTGTCATTCATTGGCAAATAGTGACTCCAATAGTGGGGTTTTTTGACAGCCTCTCGTAATAGACCCAAGGCAGGTGTGCAGTCGATAAGGTAAGTGTCGACGATTCTCCGTTCAGTGTCATTCGCGTCGGAAAGGGCCTTAAGGTTTCTTGAGAAGAACGGAAATCCCTCCGGCCAGTCAGGCAGTCGCTCTATAGCCTCTTCGATCCCTGGACGTGCATTGAGGTGTTCGGATCGGCCCTGGCTCGCGGTCTGATTGAGCCATTGAATCGTATCAACCTTGATGACAGGCTGCCCGATAAAAAGCCTGCTGGCACAGAGCACAAAATAAAGGATAAAGACACCACAGACCTGGGCGCTTCGGATCACGAACTTCTGCCACAACGGTCGGCAACGTTTCTTCGCCCGGCGGATCAGCTTTGCCAACAGCTTGGTGTCTCCGAATGCCTCAATCAACTGCTCCGCTGTCTCTTGTCGCTCCTGATCGGTACGGCAATCTGCCAGGGCGTCTGCAAAATGGGCGTGTAATTCGGCTTTGACATCCTGCCTTACCCTTCGGTACCGCATTTTCTTGACAAGCGTCGTGACATAGTCCAGCGCCACCTGGGGAAGCAGATCAGACGGTTGGGACCTGTTTCGCATAGCCATAAGAAGTTCTCCGTTTTCTCAATGACGTCAGCCGAATCAGGCGGTCAACAGGGCGCCGCCAAAGACCAGGTCCAAGCCGGTGACCAACTGCTTGAGTTGTTCTTTCTGCCTGGCCAACTCTGTATGGCCCTTCTCGGTTATGGAATAGTAACGTCGTTTCCGTCCCGAGTCGGCCGTCTCCCACTCGGCTACCACCTGTCCCTTGGCCTCTAAATTGTAGAGCAAGGGATAAAGAGTCCCTTTACCCAGGGAAAAAATCTCCTGGCTCCGTTGCTCCACGGCCTGGCACAGCTCATAGCCATACATGCGACCGCGGGAGAGGGTTTCCAGGACGATGACCGGGGCAATGCCCTTTAGGAGTTGAGTTTCGAATCGCATGATTTGGGTCCTTGGTTTGGGGGTCTGTGGGTCTGTCATCTGTCATCTATCATCTATCATCTATCATCTATCATCTATCATCTATCATATTATGTTTTACATACTATGTAGTGTCAACCTAAATTTCGCTTTTCAAGAGGAATTGTTTGATACCCTTTGCATGCTCTCGATAGAAGCCGCGCGCGGGGCAAGGCAAACTTTTTCGGCCAAAGTGAGATTATCTATTGACAACTACTCCGTATCGGAGTACTTTTATGGGGAGTAGTTTATAGGGTCTGTTGAAACGATGGAGATCACTATGAAAAAAACAAAGTCTTTGGACGCCCTCGGGCCCCTGCAACGCACCGTCCTGGAGACGGTCTGGGAATGCGAAGAGGCCAGCGCCCATCAGGTGCGAGAACGGTCGAAACACACCCGGAAACTCGCCTATACCACGGTGCTGTCGGCGATGCAGAAACTAGAGAAGGCGGGCTGGCTCAAGCACCGAGCTGAGGGACGAATGTATATCTACTCGGCGACACAGACCCGCGATCAAGCCGGGGCGGGGTCGGTTCGAGGCTTCCTCAAGCGGGTGTTTGGAGGGGACGCACGGGCGGTATTCCAGCATCTTATCCGAGAAGGGGACCTCACCGAGGACGATCTTCAGGAGATGCGAAAGATGATTGAAGACAAGAAAGCGGAGGTTCAGTCATGACGATCTATAGGCTCCACCCATTGACATACTCCGGTCGGATGTAGGGATCCGCCTCGGGACAGTTGGTGGCCTTCATGGCCTTGCCGTCCCAGGTCAGTTTCTTGCCGGTACGGATGGCCACGTTGCCCAGCGTCACGATCTCGGTCAGGTGGGCCGAGTAGTCGAAGTTGGCACTGGCCGGCTTACCGCCCTTTGCGGCGTCGATCCAGTCGCGATGATGGCCCTTGGAACGGGCAATAGTCGGGGCTGGCTTCTGATACTCTCGAGTCTTGCGTATCGGCACTAGCCGCGGACTCCCCCCCCAACCACCGCACATGATCTTTCCCTTTTCACCGACGAAGAGAATGCCGTTGCCGTTGCCGACGAGGTCGGTGCCCGGATCGAGTTCCTCGGGACGGGGCGGCATCATGCCGCTGTACCAGGTGACCTTGACGGGCGGCTGATTGCCACGGGCCGGGAACTGGTAGTAGACCTGGGCCGCATAGGGCGTTGCCTCCTGGTTGCCACCCGCGCGGCGGGCCTCCACCGTAGTGGGATGCCCCAAATCCAGGGCCCAGATGGCCGGGTCCAGGTTATGACAGGCCATGTCACCGAGCACACCTGTGCCAAATGCCCACCACTGCCGCCAGGTGTAAGGCGCATAGGCGGGATGATAGGGTCGGTGCGCCACTGGCCCAAGCCAGAGATCCCAGTTGAGTTCCCGCGGGACTGGGGGACGTTCACTGGGTCGACCGCCATGTTTGGCCGCATCGAAGACCCCCGCAGACCAGGAATGCACCTCACGCACGGGACCGATGGCGCCGTCGCGAATCCACTCCACGGTCATGCGAATGCCGTCGCCGCTGTGCCCCTGGTTACCCATCTGGGTGGCCACGCCGGCGGCACGGGCCGCTTCTGCTACTGTACGGGCTTCGTAGACCGTGCGGGCTAGCGGTTTCTCACAGTAGACGTGTTTGCCCCGTTTAATGGCCTCCAGCGTGGCAATGGCATGCACGTGATCCGGCGTGGCGACCACCACGGCATCGATGGACGATTCCTTGTCCAGCATCTCGCGGAAATCCACATAGGTCTTGCACCCGGGGTACTTCGCATCTTGAGCCTGGTAGTACTTGTCGGCCAAGGCCTGGGCAGGCAGACGACCTGCTGTGCCGCCATAGTAGAAACGGCTGTAATCTGCTTCCTCCATGACATCGGCGAGGGCCACCACGCGAACATCGGACAACTGGAATAGCCTGCGCATGTTGGTCATGCCCTGGCCGCCGGCACCGATGATGGCCACGTTGACTCGCTCGCTGGGGGCCACGAACCCGGCTCCCCCTAGGACATGACGAGGGACGATTGTGGTGGCAGCGGCAACAAATCCAGCCTGGCGGATGAAGTCGCGACGAGTGGGGTTGCGGTCGGTCGATGTCGTGCGTTCGGTCATGGCTGCTCCTTTGGCAGATCAACAGGTTGATGTTCGATCCTGACGGCAATGCAACCATTTTAGCCGAATGGTCGATTCGGAGATACCCCTCCTCCATCTAGGTGGGAGAAGTGGTTCCGTCTTTTTTTCACTTAGTTGGGTTGCGCCCGATCCTCGAATTCCGTCTATAGAGTAGGAATCGATGGTAGGGATGCCCCAAATGTTTTGAACTCAATCCCAAGGGAGAAATGCCATGTTCCTTGCAGGAAGAAACCTCAAAAATGTCTATCGGCACCCATGGCACTTCGTCGTGGTGACGGCGATCATGCTCTCAGCGCAGACATTGTCCCTGGCGCAATCAGATTTCTCAGCTCGGGTGCCAGAAGCCGACAAATCCGTTCGAATCAGCGAGCACTTCGTGAAAGAAGACATTCATGAATGCATCATGAGGATCTCGGCTCAAGCCCGCCACATTCCCATTATCCTGGGCCCACAGGTGTCCGGTTCGGTCTCATGCGTACTGCGGAATCATTCGCTCGATGACGCCTTGCAGATTCTATGCGACGCAACCGGCTCCGTATGGAAGCGGACGCCCCACTACTACTTCGTGTCGGCGGCGAACAGCCCCCACCGTCCCAAGGGACAGGCCGGATCCAAGGTCGTGGTTTTTACGGCCATTGAAGACGAAATCCAATGGGCTCTGGCGGAAATGTCCGAACAAACTGGGACCACCCTCGTCGCCGATCCAAATGTTCATGGGCTCGTGACGGTTGACCTGGTCAATACGCCTTTGGAAATCGCGTTAGACATGGTCTGTGCAGCCAGTGATTCCACTTGGTCGAAAAGGAGCTATGGTTATCTCATTTCTGGGCCCACTCATGCCTTTGACCAAAGAATCGCCATCAACCCTATGATCAAGTTCCCCGTGATTACGGATAAGGACGCGCTCTTATCATCAGAGTATGTCAAGGACCGACTCACGAGAATCCTGCACTCGGTCTCCAATGAAACAGAGAGACATCTCCTCGTTCAGGCCGAAATCGAGGAGATGGCCGAGGCCTATCTCCGCAGAGTCCAGGAGCAGGAACCCGAGGAAAAGGTCTTTCGCTACAACCGGTTCCTGAGCCACGAAAGAGCGCTTTCTCAGAACACGGTCCTCCACATTCGGAACCCTCGCGGTGATATTCGTATCAAGGGAATGGACACTATGCGTTTCTCAATTGCGGCATCCATCCACGTTTCCGCCCAGACAGACGAACAGGCCAGGGCCCTGCTCGCTGGGATTGATTTCGAACTCCGCGCAGACAACAACCATCTTCATGTCACGACATCGGACCTGGAAATACAGTCCGCCGACCAACAGGTCAGCATTGACTATGCACTCACGGTCCCCCGCAACATTTCGATACACATTGCGAACGGTGGGGGAAAAGTAACCCTCGAAAACCTCGAGCAGCCCGTTCACGTGGAACCTATCGGCCCGCTGTCCGACTCATGAGGGTCACCCGTAGGTCTTGCCCTTTTCATCGACGTATACGGCGCCATGCGCCCCTTCTATGACCTTCTTGGCCTTTGGCACGTCGTCGAGATGGGGTACCTTGAAGAGTCGCTTACAACTCAGGCACAACACGCGTCTATCCACAGCGGCGCCCTTTAGACGCCAAGTGTGGCCGCACCAGGGACACCGGGCAATGATCTGCATCTTCAATTCCTTGTAGGACCCGCACAACAATAATTTACCGCTTCTCCATCTCATATTCAGGTCGTCTTGGGCCGTTCCTCAATCGCGAAAGCCTCAACGTAGGCACACTACGCCTCCGGTTTCGCTCAATCGATCACGACCCAATCCAACCTAAATCTGAGCGGATAAGTCGGTCACTTATTGTCATGCACGTCCTTAGCGTTATCAGACCTAGTTCTGACAAAGCCTAGCGAGGCAAACGAAGTTTGGCCAGGGTCGGTTTATTTTTTCTGCGTCCACTATAGCTTTCCGATAATAGCGTCTTGACCTGAGCCTTCGCACCGCCTCTGGCGGAAAAACCTTCCGAACCCTCCCTAGAACCCTGCCGGGTGTTGATTACAAGCCTCCCATCTGGTAGGGTAGTGACTCAGAGGAGGCAGTCAGTATGACCCACGGGGGCTCACAAAAACTTGGTAACGGGATGGCCTTGACCTACACGCGTCAAGCCGTGACACCGACACGTGCCACAGTGGCGGGTCGCCCCACGGAGGAGCCCATTTCCGTAGATGTCTCTGTGCGGTCGACCTTTGTCGAAAACACCTATGCCGGCAGATTCAACCATGACTCTGCCCCGGGTCAACATCTCGACTGCTATATTTAGGTGAGTATTGTTAGAACCCGTTTTCGTTGCGGTGTGTTCACCTCAGTCCGCGTCAACCAAAGATCGGGCTGTCACCCGATGTCCACCAAGCCCAAGGTCTCCCCAAAACGTTGTAGCAGCGCCGTCCGAATGGCCCTATGTTCGGCATTCATCAGCATGGGGTCCTCCTCCACCAGGGCGAAGGCGTCTTTCCTGGCCAACAGCAGCAAATCGTAGTCTTCCACGATGTTGGCGATCTTGAGGTCGGGCAGGCCATGCTGGCGTGTGCTAAAGAGTTCACCCGGCCCGCGCAGGCGTAGATCGTGATCGGCAATATCGAAGCCATTGTTGCTCTTGGTCATGATCTTGAGCCGTTCCTGGACGAGGTCACTCATGGATTCGGCAAACAAGAAACAGAAGGACTTGGATTCACCGCGCCCGATGCGTCCCCGCAGTTGATGCAGTTGGGCCAGGCCAAAGCGGTCCGCCCCCTCAATCACCATGATGGTGGCATTCGGCACATCGACGCCCACCTCCACCACTACCGTAGAGACCAGGACGTCGATCTTTCCGGAGCGAAATTCGCTCATGATGCGCTGCTTGTCCGCGGACGCCATTTGTCCGTGCAGCAACTCAACCGAGTACTCGGGAAAGACGATCGTTGACAGCGCCTGCCACTCTTCTGTCGCCGCCCTGACCTCCTCCCCATCCTCCTGGCTGTTGATGCGGGGATAGACAAAATAGGCCTGCTTCCCGGCCTTCAGGCGTTCCCGAATGAACTCAAAGGCCTTGGGTCTATCCTCCATGTCAACGTGTCGCGTCACCACCTTGCCGCGACCGGGCGGGAGATGCTTGATGATCGAACAGTCGAGATCGCCAAAGGCGGTCATGGCGAGTGTCCGGGGGATGGGCGTGGCCGTCATCACCAGGCAATGCGGTGCGTTCTGCCCCCTCAGGCTTGCCCGCTGCTCGACACCGAACTTATGCTGCTCATCGATCACCACCAACCCCAGGTCCCCATACACGATGTCCTCTTGCAAGAGGGCGACCGTGCCGACGACAATGTCGACACTACGATCTCCGATCCGGCTCAGCAGCTCGGCCCGTTTCTTGCCGGTGAGCCCTCCCGTCACCAGCGCCCGCTGGACCTGGCTGCCTTCCAGGTAGCGCTCCATGCTGTCGAAGTGCTGGCCGGCCAGGATCTCCGTCGGTGCGAGAATGGCCACCTGTTTCTTGTTCGCCACGGCCAAGAGTGCCGCATAGAGGGCAACCACGGTCTTGCCCGATCCTACGTCTCCCTGTAACAGTCGATTCATGGGTTCGTCCCGTCCCATGTCACGGACGATCGTCTCGATCACCGCGTCTTGATCCGGCGTCAGCATGAAGGGAAATCGTCTGCGAATATGGCTATCGATGGCCTCGGTCCAGGTCAGACGACAAGCGCCCGAGTAGTGCCTGCTCTTGTAGCGGCGCAGCGCCAGCCCCAACTGCATCAGAAAGAGTTCATCGTATTTCAGACGGCGTTGAGCGGAGGCCAGTTTCCGCTGATCCGGAGGGCTGTGAATCCATAGGGTCGCCTCCCGCCTGGAGACCAGTTCTCTCTCCTTGCGCACGGCATCGGTAAAGTATTCATCTACCAAGCCATCGATTTGATCCAGCACGGGACCGAGGACCCGTTTGATCTGAGGGCTGCTCAGCTTGCCGGTAGCCGGATAGACACCGCCGCCCAAGGATTCCGCAGGATTCGGGCAGTTCTCCTTGACGATCATGAATTTCGGACTCGTCAACTGGAGCTGGTGCTTGTACTCGGTGACTTTTCCAGTGGCGACCATGATCTGGCCGGGCCGCAACTGCTTGGCCAGATAACCCCCGTGAAACCAGACGACGCGCAGAACAGCGGTGTCATCGGCCACCATGGCCTCAAACATGGGGACACGGCGGGAAGACATGAGATCTGTCGATTCAATGATGCCTACCACCGTCACGAGTTCGCCCACCCGCAGGTCCACGATCGTGCTCGGCTGAGGCGCGAAGATCCAGTCGCGCGGGTAGTGTTCCAGTAGATCGTGAACCGTCGTGACGCCGAGCTGCTCAAAGACCTTTGCCCGGGAGGGACCGACACCCTTCAAATACTGAACGGGTGTGGATCCCTCGAGTGATCCGCGTTTCGTATCCATGGTTGGCATGGCGGCCAAGCATAAACGAATGCCTAAGGATTGCAAAGTCACGTGGGTCTCACGGAACGCCAAATCGCGTGCCGGCCGGCCACCTTTGCAGGCCCTGCTTTTGCCTTTGACAGGTCCAAGCCTACCTCATACTATACTGGCAAGAAACCAATCCCTCATAAATCCTTGAGATTTCAACATGCTGAAAATGTATCAGGAAAGGAAGCCTGACCGATGTGTGGAATTGTAGCCTATCTGGGGAAAAAACCCGCCCAGCCCATCCTTGTTGAGGGCTTAAAACGTTTGGAATACCGAGGTTACGATTCCTCTGGAGTGGCCTTCCTCGACAACGGTAGTATTCGCGTTCAGAAGAGTGTCGGCCGCATTTCCGCCCTGGAGGCCATCCTCAACGAGCCCGAGCCGGAACAAACCCTCGGTATTGGGCACACCCGATGGGCGACCCACGGCGAACCCAACACCACCAACGCCCATCCTCACTTGGACTACAGCGGCAAGATCGTCGTCGTGCACAACGGCATCGTCGAAAACTACACCACCCTCAAGAAATGGCTTGAGTCGGAGGGTGTGTCCTTTGTCTCGGACACCGATACGGAAGTCGCAGCCAATCTCATTGGCTATTTCTACGGCAAGACCTGCGGCGGCGCGGACCATAAACCCTCCGACGGGCAACATGAATTCGAATGGGCGGTGCAGCAGGCCATCCAGGAACTGCAGGGGACGTACGGCTTCGCGATTCTTTGCTCAGACTTTCCCGACGTATTAATTGGAGCCAAGAAGGGAAGTCCCTTGATCCTGGGCTTGGGCAGTGACGAATACATCCTGGCCTCCGATGCCGCGGCCATCGTCGAGCATACCACACAGGCCATTTATCTGGCCGACAACGAGATGGTGATCATCACGCCGGACGGGTTTCAGACCAAGACTATTAACAATGTGACCATCAGCAAGGATCTCGAACAGATTGAATTCTCCCTAGAGCAAATCGAACTGGGCGGATTTGAGCATCATATGCTCAAGGAAATCTTCGAGCAGCCCAGTGCCCTCCGCACCTGCATGCAGGGCCGACTGGACCTTCAGAACAACAAGATCGTCTTGGGAGGGATCGCCGCCCATCTGCGTGAGTTGACGCGGACGAAGAAATTTATCTTCACGGCCTGCGGCACGGATCGGCTCAACATCAACACCGTGTCCCCGGCGATTCTAAACGCATTGGGTGGTCTCGATGATCCTCCCGCCGCGCAACTGCTGCTGTCTCACCGGGCCGGACCCGATGGCGTCCCGGGCACCGAGGACGATGTCATCTTCACCAGGCCCGAAGACATTACGATTCAGGGCCTCACCGAGACGCAACTCAGCATATTGCAGGATGCATCTAAGTTCTGCTTCACCTCGGACTATTTTCGTATCCATGCTTCCGCCAGTTCTGACAGATCGGCGTCATGCACGTTGATGGCAACCGTACGCATGACGGAAGAGGGTCCGTCGATCATCTGTTTGGAAAGGCTCCAGTAGATGCGCAAACAGAAAGTGAAGGCGGACTGGGCAAGCCTCGCTCTCGCGGATTCCGGCAGTGTCGTAATTTGCACGAAAGCCAGGCTAGACGCCGGTTGTGTTTGGTTCAGATCACAGGATCAATTCACGGAGGCGCTGAACAGTAGAACCCTCTCAGTCAAGAGGTGGGCAATCACCGTGCCGAAGCGCCTGTGCATAGAGAAAACGCTCGTTCTACCGGCTTGTGACTTTGCCGAAGCCGCCAAAATGGTGGAGTTTGAGTTGTCCTCTCTGGTGCCCCTCCCTCCGGACAAGATCGTCTACGGCTGTACGCTCAAGAGCCAGGAGAAAAACTCCGCCACGCTTGCCGTCACCATCCTCAGGACAAAGGCACTGGAAGAGTTCCTACTCCCCTATCGGGACATGGGGGTCGAGCCCAATCTCATCGTTGTCGATTCACTCGCCATGTGG
>JADFHU010000694.1 GCA_022567055.1 Planctomycetota bacterium | reverse complement strand
GGCACGGCCTTGCTTTTTCCGGCCGATTTCAAAGGGGTGCGCGCTGCAAACAAGCCGCATGTGTGTCCTCAATCGCTCACCGGCTTCACAGCAGTTTTTTCAGGGTGGCCGATGTGTGGATGGCCACGAACATCAAATAGTCCAGGTCGCTGAGACTGTAGTGCTCATGGACCATGGCGTTGTCTATGTAGATGACACCATAGCAGCCCTGCGGCCCGACGATCGCAGCGATGAGTGCCGACCGGATACGTGCGGCACCTTCCATCTGGGCGGATACGCGGGGCAGGACCAGGGATTGTCCTCGTTCGACAGCGGCATTGACTTTGTCGGCCAGTGCGATGTCCTCAAGGGCAATGGCCTGACCGTCGCGCCGTTTTCCCATATGGTAGGTCATGGGTCCGTTGGACTGCTCTCTGAGAGCACACCACACATGAAAGGCAGTGAACTGCTTGGTGAGTGTATCCACCAGCCCAATCAGCAGTTCTTCCAGGTCATTCGCACTGGAAATCGAGTCGGCCGCCTGGGAAAAATCGGTAAGCCGCTTTGCGGGCAGCCGCATCGCCGGTGCGTGACTGGCATCCGCCTTTCGCACGACCGTTTCGTGGCGGGGCGTAGAAAGAGATGCTTCCAGATGCAAGGTATCTTCCCCTTGGATTTGGCTGTCGGCTGGCGCGGGGTCTTCCAGTATGACCTCAATCTCGAATTCCGTGATCTTCAGCGAATCACCCGTTTTCAACGGGGATTTGTTTACGGCCTTGCCGTTGAGATAGGTCTTATTCGCCGAGCCCAGATCTTCGATGATCCATCCACCCTCCTCGGTACTGAAAATGACGGCATGCTGTTTGGACACCGTTCTGTCGGCCAACACAACCTGACTGGCGTCGCCGCGCCCGATGTGAATTGGATCCTCATGAAATGTGTACTCTTGGGCCTGTCCATCCTTTCCACATACCTTGAGGCGCATGAGTCAATACCTCCACAGAAGCACATCACATATCTGTAGGCGGATTATCCCAAATGAGTCGGTGACTGTCAAGCCTCACTCGAGAGGGCTGGATCGGCGATCACAGCAAATCGAGTTGCGAGACCGGTCCTAATTCTCTAGAATCCGGCCACGTGAGGGGCGGCGGTGTATGAAGAATCGATGAGAATCTGAATTCAGGAATTGAACTGTGGAGATTATCCCGGCCATCGATCTGAGGGAAGGCAAGTGCGTCAGGTTGATTCAGGGCCAGTATGATCGTCAGATAACCTACCAAGATGACCCGGTGGCACAGGCGCAGTCATTTCACGACGCCGGCGCGACCTGGCTTCATGTGGTTGATCTGGATGGGGCAAAACTGGGCAGACCGGTCAATACGAGACACATTGAGGCCATCACCGCCAAGACCGAATTGAAGGTGGAGGTGGGAGGGGGTATCCGCGATGAAGAGGCGATTCGCGAAACGTTGAAACTCGGCGTGCAACGGGTGATCATTGGGACCCAGGCCGTGAATGACTTCGGCTGGTTTTCCCTGATGGCGGAGACCTTTAGGGATAGACTTGTCCTAGGCTTGGACGCCCGGGGCTCTACCGTGGCCACGCATGGGTGGCAGGAGGTTAGCCAATGGACCCTGGTCGAGTTTGCCAAAAAGGCGGCAGTGTTGCCCTTGGCCGCCATCATTTACACCGACATTGCCAAGGACGGCATGTTGTGCGGTCCCAACATCGAGCAGACCCGGACGATCGCAGAAGCCGTGCATATCCCCGTCATCGCCTCCGGGGGTGTCTCGAACCTAGACGATATACGCCGGCTGGACGCCGTTGAGATCATCGACGCCGTGATCGCCGGTCGTAGTCTCTATGAGGGAACGCTGGATTTGCAAGAAGCGATTGCTGCGACAAGGCACTAGGTTTTGGCATTCATGGCGGTTCTGGCAGACCCGAAGATGGAGACAGCAGGACCCACAGTGGTCGGTCCGTCAAAGTTTTGTGGGCTCACCAAGCAGAGTCCAGGGGTGTACCCAGGGGTTTTATCCAGCTCGTGGTTTGCGTGAGTGTTCCCAGCAGTTCGGCCAGCTCATTCGCACGATATATGCCCCGCAGCTTGATCGGCTCTTTGGCGGGCATCAAGAGAATCGTCACGGGAACATTGCCCGCTTCGCCATAGGTCTCTTTCAAGGCAGCGGTTGCGGGCAGGTCATGCGTCGTGGTGTCAGCTTTGATGGCGAGCACGTCCTTAGCTTCCATGAGTGCGACGATTTCGTCATCGTGAAACACCCGCTTTTCCACGACTTTGCAGTTGGTGCACCAATCGGCCGTGAACTTGAGCAGCACCGGCTGACCCCGGGTCTGAGCAGCGGCGATCACAGATGCATCATAGGGTTGCCACTGAAGTTGAGTTTGTGCCGTGGCCGGCAGTAGCCAGAATCCTCCGAGTACCGCGAGGGTTGCGGCGATGCCACGGATCGTCCATCGTTTGCCGGTTGGAGTGGAAAAGTTGACCCATTGACCCCACATCCACACACAAAAGCTGAAGAGGACACCATACATGAGACAATTCAGCAATCTCTCCTTGGGCAGGGCGGCGAGGCCGAGCTTGACGGCGATAAAAATAAGTAGGAAGCCACAAGATTTCTTGAATAACTCCATCCATGCGCCAGGTTTGGGCATCCTCTCGAGTAAGCCGGGGACCAAAATGATCACCGCGTAGGGCAAGGCCATCCCAATGCCCATGAGGACAATTGTCACACTGCTGACCAGAATGGGCTGCGTCTGTGCCCACACGAGCACGAAGCCCAGCAAAGCACCGCTACAGGGAATGCTCAGCACTGCGGCAAAGAAACCGGTACCCAGTGCTCCGGCGACCCCTGCGCTCTCTGTCTGTCGATTTGCCACACCTGAAGGCAGGGTCAGAGGAACGACGTCCAGCATAACCAAGCCGAAAAGCGTGATGACCAAGAAGAGAGCGATGGTGACAGGAGGATACCGAAAGAGACTGTTGAGATCGAGCACGGCCCCGGTCGTGGCTTGCAAGATGCCCGCCAGAGCAGCGAACCCGACGAAGAAGAGGATGATGCCCAGGCAGAAGGCGACTCCCTGGCTCATGCGCTTGGCGGAAGAGGCTTTCGAGTGTTCCAATAGACGCATGATCACGATGGGAATGATTGGCAGGACACAGGGCATCAGATTGATGGAGATTCCCGCGAGAATGGCGAAGAAGAGGTACATGGCCATACCGTAGGTTGAGCGGTCCTCTTCCGGGTCCGTAGCGGTTTCGGGTGTCTCGCCCATGCCGCTTGATCGGGGCGCGAATTGCGCCCGTAGGGTATTCCATTGCGTCGTGGGACCCGGCGTGAATGACAACGTAAGGTTCTTAGAGGTTGGGGGTGTGCAGACC
>JADFHU010000693.1 GCA_022567055.1 Planctomycetota bacterium | reverse complement strand
ATACTCACAGTATTGTCGAAACACGTGTTGAAGCTGCTCCACGGAGGAGAGAGTCAAGTGATCTATATAACACTCGCACGCCAGCACGTACGTCTGTGCGTCTGAGGTCTCTGGGAGAGTGTGGTAAGCCCGAGAGACCCGACATTCGAGGGTAGTACCCCAGGCCGCCCATGGATTCCCCCCGGAACACCGGTCTGAAGATACAGGGCAATCGCAAGTAACTTTCTCTGACATGGACCATCCCTTTTTCAGTCATTTCCCCGCATATCTCACCGGCAGTAATCAGTGGAGAAGTAATCAGTTTTTGGCACAGACAGTCTACTGATTACTGTTTACTGATTACTTCAACGGTGGGAATCCCAGATCAGCGGCGCTCTTGGCGAAAAGTACACGAATCCGGCATGTACATGCGATCGCCCTGTCTGAGGATAGCCGGTGGCTGACGGCAGCAGGATAATCCGTTACACTCTCCGCGATGATCGACCAAACCATCGCCCATTACAAGATCACTGCCAAGCTCGGCCAAGGCGGCATGGGCGAGGTCTATCGAGCCACCGATACGAAGCTCGACAGGGATGTGGCCATCAAGATCCTGCCGGAGTCCTTTGCCGGGGACAGGAATCGGGTCGCTCGGTTCAAGCGAGAAGCCAAGGTCTTGGCCACATTGAATCATCCGAATATCGCCGCCATCTACGGCATTGAGAAGACCGGTGAGACCCATGCCTTGGTAATGGAGTTGGTTGACGGCGATACGCTGGGCGAGCGACTCAAACGGGAGCCCATGACCGTCGAAGAGGCCCTGGACTGTTGCAAGCAGATTGCCGAGGCCTTGGAGGCTGCCCATGAAAAAGGCATCATCCATCGAGACTTGAAGCCCGAGAACGTCAAGATCACCTCTGACGGTCATGTCAAAGTCCTAGACTTCGGCCTCGCCAAGGAAGTGGTCGATCCAGCAACTATAGCGGACCAAGCCGAATCCCCGACGATTACGCATATGACGACTATCCCCGGCGAACTTCTGGGCACGGCCCCTTACATGAGCCCCGAACAAGCGAGGGCCAAGCCGGTGGATAAACGCAGTGACATCTGGTCGTTCGGCTGCGTGTTGTTTGAATGCCTGACCGGCAAGAGGATGTTTGGCGGTGAGGACGTTACCGAGACACTGGCGAGTATCATCAAGGGAGAACCGGACTGGGCGTCACTGCCGGAAAACACCCCACCGACGATTCACCTACTCCTGCGTAAATGCCTGAACAAGGATCGCAAGCGACGCTTGCACGACATTGCCGACGCCCGCATCGACTTGGAACAGGCCCTGGGCGATCCGACGAGTTCAATTATCAGGCTGTCCGATCTGGCCCTTCAGGAAACCACGAAGCACCGTGGCATTAAGCCGTCGCTGGCTGTTGGGGCAATGGCGTTGGTTGCTCTGATTGCGGTAACTCTGACCTGGTCCTTGAAACCTGACCCGCCTCTTCAGCCGCCCCCCATCCGCCGTATCAGCATGGACCTCGGCGTGGAAGGCAATCTGCGTCTTAGGCTAGGCACCGCCGCCCGTCTCTCACCCGACGGTTCGACCCTGGCCTACCTCTACGACCCGGAAGATGTCCTACGTGGATCCAAGCTGTTTCTGCGGCGTCTGGATCAATTGGAACCTACCGAACTGACAGCGGCGAAGAACGCCAGTATGTTCTGTTTCTCCCCCGATGGCCAGTGGATCGCCTTTAAGACTGGTGGCGGGAGTACATTGCAAAAGGTATCTGTCTCCGGCGGAGCGGCCCTGCCCCTGTGTGAGATGGAAGCATATTCTGCGGGGATCGACTGGTCCGATGCCGGCTGGATCATTTTTGCATCGGGCAGAAGTAGCGGTCTCTCCCGTGTCACATCTGCCGGAGGGCCCCCAGAACCGGTGACCACGCTGTCGGAAGGAGAAAGGACCCATCGTTGGCCTCATTTCCTTCCAGGAGGCCAGGCTGTTCTGTATACCGCCCACAGTGAAAATAGTAGATACGATAATGCAAACATCATGGTGCAACGGATAGGGGATGGTGATCCTCAGCTGGTCTGGCAGGGTGGTTATCACGCCCGGTACTTGTCCAGTGGCCATCTGGTTTACATCCATGAGGGTACTCTCTTTGCTGTTGCCTTCGATCTGGATTCGCTGAGTACCCATGGCGTGCCGTCTCCGGTTATCGAAGAGATTGGCACTAATGGTTGGGGAGGGGCTCATTTCGACGTCTCTTCCGATGGCACCTTGGTCTATGTAAGGGGCAATCCCACTATAAATCTCTACAGACTTGAGTGGCTTGACCGTAAGGGAAACCTCGATCCGCTCCTGCCAGCGGACAGGTACACGCATTTCAAACTATCTCCAAACGGCCACTTCCTAGCCTACAGTCTTGACGATGGAGAACAATCGGACATCTGGGTCTACGACATTGAGCGTGGCGTTTCCACCAAGTTGACCTTCGATCCATACCATGACCGCTACCCTATATGGAGCCCGAGTAGCGATAGCATCATCTTCTGGTCCCAGCGTGACGGAGCTGTAGGTCTCCACTGGAAACGTACGGACGGCAGTGGCGAGGCCGAGCGACTGACGGACAGTGAAAACTTTCAAGCCCCACATTCCTGGCATCCAGACGGCCGCCACCTCGCCATTATTGAGTATGACGTATCATCTG
This sequence comes from Planctomycetota bacterium, assembly GCA_022567055.1. Classification (GTDB taxonomy): domain Bacteria; phylum Planctomycetota; class Phycisphaerae; order Sedimentisphaerales; family Anaerobacaceae; genus JAIPFM01. The sequence goes on along the minus strand of JADFHU010000693.1, from coordinate 699 downwards.
GACGGGGGTCAAACATACGCATTGTAAACCTGTCGGGGGATGATCGCACGGGTTGGCGTGCCTTGGATACGAAAGACTTTCTGACGACTCGGTTCGCCGAAAGGAACCCCAGCTTCTCCCCTGACGGCCTCTGGCTGGCCTACGTATCAAACGAGTCCGGCCAACAACAAGTCTATGTCCGTTCCTTCCCTGATGGTGGCGGTAAGAAGCAGATCTCGATTGAGGGCCTCAGCTCACAAATGCCCCAGTGGTCATTGACAACACAGGAGTTGGTCTTCGTTACGAGGGAAACCTCCGATAGAAGTAAATTTCAGATCTTCACGGCAAAGTACCGCATTGAGGAAGGGGTATTCGTTCCTGATCGACCGATCCGTTGGGAAGGCGGAAACATTTTGGGGAGGTCCTTCGACCTTCATCCAGACGGCGAAAGACTCCTGGTGCGAAGCGTTGCTGACGTCAATGAACCCGAGCAGACCTTCGATCACGTGGTCTTGTTCGAAAACTTCTTCGACCATGTTCGGGAGCAACTCTCCACGAGTGAGAATTGATTCTATACTCAATCAAACCATCACACGCTACAAAGTCACGATCAAGCGCGACTGTGACGTGGCGATTAAGAGCCCCTACGCAAAATGACTCTGCATTCAAACGGCTTATTCTGCGTCTGGACGGCGTCAGGCTCCATCGACCATCCTCGGA
>JADFHU010000692.1 GCA_022567055.1 Planctomycetota bacterium | reverse complement strand
GACGACCTGAGCGTCACCGAGATTATCGTGGATACGGATGGCACCGGAGCTTTCACGGCCCCTGGCTCGACCGGCGGCCTCGTCTCGGTGGGTGGCTTCATGGATATCACCGTGGAGTTCCAACCTTTGGTCGAGGGACCGATCGAGTCCGGGATCATCATCAGGTCGAACGACCAGGATGAGCCGGAGGTTCGCGTTCGCCTGATCGGCGAGGGCGTCAACCTACCTCCCTGCTCCTTCGAGACCATACCGCCGAGCCTTTCGTTCGGCGTGGTCGAGGTGACCCGTTTCATCGGCCGAGCCTTCGAGATCCGCAACACCGGGTCCAACGACTGCCTGGTCACCGCGGCTCGCATGCAGCCCGGCGCGGATCAGGAGTTCTCGCTCCCGGACGGCGACGTCTCCTCGGTCTTCATTCCGCCGGGATCCTCCATCGCTATCCGCGTGCAGTACTCACCGATGAACCCTGGCTCGAACAGCGGTGCGGTGGAGTTCTCCATCTCGGATCCAGACAACCCATTTAATACGGTCTCGCTCAGCGGAACCGCTGCGGATGCCACACTGCTCATCGTCACGAACGATCTGGACTTTGTCCTGGGCTGCTTTTTCAATGACGCCGAACAATCGGTCTCTGGACTGCGAATCGATCACCGCGCCCATGCCCACGCTGCGGTCACGGGAGGTATCTCCCAGGGTCAAGGCGTCCATCTCGGATACCAGGCTCTCTTGGAGCGGGTCTGCAATCTCTCCGATTCCCATGAGTATGGACCCCGCCATGCAGCGTTGACCGGCACATCCGAATGCCGCTCCCATGATCGCCCTCAAGGTTGAATCCCTCTCGGCGTCCGGCATCACGACCATGACATTCTTGGCGCCGCCGGCTGCCTGGACCCGTTTTCCGGCGCGGGTGCCTTGTTCATAGACCGCCTGGGCGACCGAGGTTGAGCCGACAAAGCTCACGGCGCTGATGCCCGGGTGGGCGCAGATCGTTTCAACCGCCTCCCGGCCGCCGTGCACCACATTGAACACGCCCTCCGGCAAACCGGCTTCCAGGAAAATCTGAGCCAGCCGGTTCGCGCAGCGCGGCACCTTCTCGCTCGGTTTGAGTATGAAGGTGTTCCCACAGGCGATGGCCAGCGGGAACATCCACATGGGCACCATGACGGGAAAGTTAAAGGGCGTGATTCCGGCACAGACCCCAAGGGGCTCGCGCGATGTGGTCCCATCGATGTGCTCGGCCATTTGGGGCAGTGACTCGCCCTTTAGCAGGTGGGGGATATTACACGCAAACTCCAGAACTTCCAGCCCACGCGTGACATCGCCTTTGGCCTCTCCAAAGGTTTTGCCGTTTTCCTCGCAGATGAGCTGACTCAGGGCTTCAAGATTCTCCGCGACCAGCCTACGGCATTCAAACAGGATCTTCGCTCGTGCCGGGGCGGGCGTGTCGGACCAACTGGGGAATGCCTTCCCTGCGCTTTCCACCGCCGCATCCACATCATGGGCTTGGGAGAAGGGCGTCTTGGCGATGACCTCTCCGGTGGAGGGATTATGGACGTCGCCGAAGTTCTCAACCTGGGGAGCAATGGGCTTTCCATGGATGAAATTGGTGATGACTTCGGTGCTCATGGCCGTGTTGTCCGAAAAGAGGTTTCCAGGGTTTTATTGGATTACCATGTGAAAACAGCTCATATTTAACCGAAGATTCTGTATCATGTCACGGAAGATCTTGCCGGTTCCATAACTCTGGAATGACGACATCTGTGCTATGCCGGAGTTTGTGGGTGTCGCGGTCAGGATGGGCAAGCCCGCCAAATCACGTTCCCGCTACATCTGGCTGATCGCCCGGCATGCGCAGTGGCTGCCTCAAGTTTGAGAAGCAGGGTTCAAGGAGTGCGCTGCTCTCCATTTTTTTTAGCAAAGCCAGTTGGTCCGTTCGTCATGGTCCTTAGAATGCCTCCTAAAATGAAACACCGCACAGAGAATGGGCGTTTCTTTGTGTGACGAGTAAGGGAACGGCAAGAAATAACTTGGACTTTTGAATGCCCAATTGCACCCCATCTTTGATCGCTTCTCAATCGCGAAATTCGCGACGTAGGACAGCTACGCCTGTGGTTTCGCTCAATCGGGCGCGACCAAATGTGGGGCACACTTGGACCCCAAATTGTCCAACTTATTTCTTGCCGATCCCTAAGACGAAATTGGCTATACAAGGCGCATCGTCGATTCAACCTCAACGCATTCAGATGTGAGACGGAGATTAGCATGCTAAAACATCGATTTGTCGGCAGAGCGGGTGTGATTTTGAGCATGAGTGTCGCTTGGCTACTCCCCACTACGGCGTACGCGCTGATCGAAGTGAGCTACGGCAATGATCCTGTCAGATCTATGGGCTGGCCCACGGGAGCCGAGGCCGTGGCCAATCTGCCCAGCCGTTTGGGCTTCATGGGGGGGCCGCCCTTCGGAGGTGGGGAATACTACCTTCTGTACCACTGCCAGGACACGGACGAATTCAACAGGGCCCTGCGTCAGTTTGGTTTGATCCGATCACCGAGAACGGCAAGGCGGTCTCTCGTATCCCTTGATGGGCAGCATACCTGGATGACGGAAGAGAAAGCGCTACTGATGGTCGTCCACGACTGGACCAGAGAGCCCTGGCCCGAGAGCCGCGGCAAGTCTGGCGGCCAGCAGCCAAAGCGGGTGGATTGGACTTTCACGGTCTGGACGCCTGAGAATTTCTACCAACTGTTTGGGGGTGCGGAAGGCAACCATTTCTCCAGTCATCCGAATTTCAGACAGCCCGTACCTGCGCCTCGAATCGACCTCTATGTTGGCAAGGACAACCCGATCCTCTGGGAAGATGTCGAAGTCCCAGCGACGGTGCGAGTCCTCGACCGGCGTGCCACAAAAGCAAGCGTGGATGGTGCTGTCGGTGGTGTCGTCAGAGGCGGTGTTTTCGACATGGCCACCCACCAGGTCATAGCCAGCGCTGATGTCGTTCTTTCCCAGCGAACAGATTCACGGCAGTGGCAGGAAGCCGCACGGGTGAAGACAAACGAGGCCGGTTCCTTTGAGATCCAAGATCTCCCCGCGGGATACTATTCGCTGGAGGTTCACGCAGAGGGCTACGCTGATCGACATGTCGCTACGTATCACAACCGCAGTGGCCACGAAGATCTCGACCTCGATGTGCTGCTGGTGGTCTTAACTTACCCCCAAGGCCAGACCGACATGGTCGAGCCCAACACGCCGTACCCGTTGCAGGCCCAGTTGCAAGCTATCGGTGGAGATATTAGCGAGGCCATTGTGCGGCTACATTACTCGCTCGACGGTGGGCCGGTCACGGATGTGATCATGGATGCCCTCGGCAACGACCTCTACCAAGCGGATCTGCCG
>JADFHU010000075.1 GCA_022567055.1 Planctomycetota bacterium | reverse complement strand
TCGCGCCCGATTGAGCGAAACCACAGGCGTAGCTGTCCTACGTCGCGGATTTCGCGATTGAGAAGCGATCAAAGATGGGGTGCAATTGGGCATTCAAAAGTCCAAGTTATTTCTTGCCGTTCCCTTACGGAGCGAATAAAACTTGTGGTTGAAAACGCTGCTGGCGTCGCAGCTGCCTGTCCCAGATGAGCAGACCGTCGAGTTCGACATCGGGTGGCGGTGAGAGGGATAAGAGACTGAAGTTCCTAGGAAATCTCACGATCACTCTGAGGCTTTGGGCTTGATTCAAGGCGTAGTTCGCTCGGAAGGTCAACCGGCCCGCTGCGCTGGGCGAGAGGACCGTTTTCTGCACCGTTGTGATGGTCAAGAGGCCCATGTCGTGCCCGAGGTCCTCCCGAAGAAGTGTCGCGAGAGTGTTTTCTCCCAGTGTTCGCTGCGAAAAGGGCAGTTCGATACCATTGGCGTCTGTGATGGCTTGAATGCTGCCGGGTATTAGTAGATTAAAGGAAGGCGCGTCTTTCCTGCGGGCAGGCACCGCCCTTTGCAGCCGAGCGATCACCGTCATGCCGTCTTGCGTGATGGCATAAGTTTCGACCCGATCGGGGCGTTCGGCCGTGTCCCGGTACAGGACATCCTGGCTCTCGATCGCCAGATCGCCATAGAGTCGGTTGGCAAGCACGATCTCATCATCGGCCTCGGCGATGACGACGCCGGTGACGATAGACCCATCGGTCAGATAGAGGGTATCGGCTGAGGCCACCAGCGTTCCGCAGATCAGCCAGGCCAGATAGCGTCGTCGAAGGTTGCTAGCTTTCATGAAACACCTCATTAAGGGTGAAATAGGTCCCTAATCCTGGATGAAACCGAAGCTTTTCATGATTAGCTCAAAGTCGATGGCCAGCCGATCGGGGTCGTCTGGTTCGATGCACTGACACAGAATCAAGTAGTAGGTGTTGTCCTTGATCACAGTCCACTCATGGACCTGGAAGTGACCCAGGCCATCAACTTGGAAGGATTGCACCGATTCTATGGCGGGAGTGTTCTGCAAGGTGATCTCGCGTCGAGACGTCTCCACGAACTCCTGCACGACACTCTTGACCTGATCGAGACGAGTTGAAAAAATGTCCATCACGCTGGCACTCTTGGGAATGCCTTTGCTGCCGATCAGTCGGGCGATCGACTTTCCCGCACCATACTGCATCTCCACCAAATGCCCCGGATTGGGACTCGTTCGGATCTCCCACCCCTCGGGAGCGGCGATGAAGCAGTTGTACTTCTCAGAGGTATAGACACGACCGGTCACCGAGCCCTCGGCCTGTTCCGCAGCCAGGGCCTCTTGACGCGTCAGGCCCCCCTCAATCGGCAGGAGAGCCAGGCTGGTGATAATATCATTGAACCGAGAAGAGAGACGGCCGTATTGGTCGGGGCCGATGGCGTCGCAGACGAAGAAGTAAAGGATGGGGTCGTCCACCAGGTAAACGCGCAGTCGTTTCCGCTTGCCGATCCCGGGCTCCTTACCCTCAAATTCCGAGATGATACGATAGCCCTCCATCCCGCTGCTTGCAAAGGGACCCTCATCGTGGACGCGGTGGTTACGGGTCAGCCGACTCTCCATGGCCGAATCGGCCAGTGCGGCCTTCTGGGCCGTCTCGGCGTTGCTGTCACCCAACTTTAGCGGCAGTTGCAGCACGCCGATCATGACCTTGGAGTGCAGATCGGGTGCCAAAAGAATCATGGAGTCGGCGGTCAAGGCCCGGAGTATGTGCGAGCCCTTGAGGGCCCGCCATCCCGCGGGCGCGGTCACCGAATATTTTCCCTTGGAGCTGGAATAGAGACCCGTTTCCGGATCGAAGGCCTCGGCGTCGGGGACCTCATAAGTTCCCAGGATTTTCAGTTGGCCCCCGTGATGCTTGAGCACGAACAGCTCGGTCCGCTGGTGAGCCTCTTGGTCCGCGCTTCGCTCGGTGATGGCGACGCGGGCTACCACCGCTGCCGCCTGTTCGATGGCATCCAGCAGGGTCAGGGTATAGTCAGGGAATGCGTCTAGTTCTTTCGCCTTCTGAAGGTTCTCTTTCAACAGCTCCCCTTCTTCATACTGGGGGTGAAAGAGTTCTGTAATCTTATCCACCTGCCGGTGGTCAAAGTGTGTCTGCAGAGACTGGATCAGCGCGGTCGCCTCTGCAATGACGGGGGACTCGGCGGCCTCAATCGGCAGGCAGGCCGCGAGGAGGATCGAGGATAGTACAATGCGGGTCGTCGTATAGTGGGGGATCATGGTCATTCTCCTTATAGAGAGCTATTTGAGCGATTTAGGGGCCATGGCGTCCAGACGCCCTGGGCCGCGGGCAAGGGCGGGGCACCCAGAATGATGATAAACGTGGTCGGGGCCAGTTGGGAATGCCCACTCCAGGAGGGCATGCCGTGTTGCGCGTGGGCCATCTGCACCTGGGGCTGTGGAGTCATCGCGACAGGGGAGAGCGGCGTCATCGGGACCACGCCAATTGCCCCATCGGGCTGAGCGGGAATTGTTTCTGTGTGGGCGATTATCTCTTGTGCCGCATTGCGATGCCAGGTGCGGACATTCGAGGTCACCGACACGAACAGACCCAGGACCAGCAGGGCGGCGACCGCCACCGGCATGCGCACGCGCCGCAGCAACAGCTCGCGACACTGACCGGCGACATCCGCCAGATTGAATCGACGGTCACGTTCCAACTGGGCGATTCGGGTCATGACACCTGTTTCAATGTTCTTGCTGGGCTCCGGTATCGGCCAACCCTCCAGGTGTTCTGCCAGGGCCAGGATATTATCGAGATGGGCCTTGCAGGTCGGACACTCCCGCGCATGCTCGGAGACTGGCGTGGGCAGACGCATGTCGCGCAACTCTGAGCGCGTTAGGTCGTCGATGTGATTGCGAATCGTCTCGCAGAGACGCTCATGAATCGGCATAGTCATTCCTCCCGGGACGACTGTCCTCGCGTGTTAACGATTGAAGCACGGTCCGTCTGGCTCGGAACAAGCGGGAACGTACCGTGCCCTCATTGCAGTTCAGGATCGTGGCGATCTCTCGGCAAGGGAGATCCTGGTAGTAACGCAGGATAAACGCGCTGCGAAGGCTCTCAGGCAGCTCACCGGCGGCCCACACAATGTGAGCAACCTCTTCGCGATTTGAGAGGGTCTCGGCAGGAGAGGGAAGGGTTGCCTCGGAAGGGGCAGGCGACCGACTCGTCTCACCTCGACGCGTCTGCACCTCAATTAGTTTCCTTCGGCCCAGACTCATGCAGTGATTGTGCGCGATCGCGAAGAGCCAGGTGGAAAATACGCCTTTGCCGAGTCGTCGATAGCGATGAATGCTCTGATAGACTTTCACAAAGACCTCCTGCACCACATCTTCTGCATCTCGGTCTGGCGGCGTACATCCCAAGCGGTACACGTAGGCGAAGAGCGGACGCTCATAGCGCTGCACGACCTGGGTAAAGGCCGCCGCGTCGCCCCGTTGGCATAACTCTATTGTCTCTGGGCTAATCTCAGTCATGCGTCTTTCAACGCCTTTCAATTGTGTTTCTGGTGGGGTAAACGCATGAAGCCGAAAAACGTTCGCAAAAAAAGGAGAATTCCGCGGTGCGATTCCCTGGGCATGCATTTGCAGAGCGTTCCCAATAGGGTGTGATCAGTCATCAGTGATCAAGTAATCGGTACTGAGTATTTGATCTCTCCGATGACGCCACCCAAGCTGTTGCCCGAAGGCTCTTTTTCCGTTACTTAAGGAAGGTGATTCCCAAACGACCCCGTGAAAGGAGCTTGACCATGCGACGCTTTCCCCTCCTGCCGCTTCTCTGGGCCGGCTCTCTCGCGCTCGGTGGGACGGCGGAATGGACGCCCTTTGTGATTCCCTTGGAGACACATCCCGATTCCGAGATCGCGATCCGAGAGTACACGCCCATCCCTGTTCACGGCCCTCGGCTGATCGCTCGAGAGGGCCATTTCTACCGGGAGGGGCGGCGTGTCCGCATCTGGGGCGTGAACCTCTCCTTCGGGGCCAACTTTCCCACGCATGCCGACGCGGAGAAGGTCGCCGAACGCCTGGCGGCCGCGGGTTTCAACAGCGTTCGCTTCCACCACATGGATACTGCCCGTTGGCCCCGCGGCATCTGGGATGCGGCCGACCCGACAACCCTGTCGCACGAGGCCTTGGATCGCCTGGACTACTTCATCGATCAGTTGGCTGGGCGGGGGATCTACGCCAACCTCAATCTGCACGTGGGTCGGGCCCACAGCCGGTATCTCGAGGTACCGCCTTCCGAGCACAACTATGACAAGGTTTACAATCTCTTCGCCCCCGCGCTCGTTGCGGCCCAGAGGGACTACGCCCGCGCGTTGCTGACCCGTGTCAACGCCTATCGCCGGGTTCGCTACGCCGACGATCCGGCCGTCGCCTTCATTGAGATCACCAACGAGAACAGCTTCTTCATGTGGGACGGCGACCAGACTCTGCGTTCGCTTCGGCCCGACTATGCGACATTGTTGCAGGGACAGTACAATGACTGGCTTGCAAGACGCTATGGCGTGCTCCAAGCCTTGGCCGCGGCCTGGAGCAAGGGCACGCGGACCCTGGTTGATGATCTGATCCGAAACGGTCGCGTCGAGGCGGCAGCGGGCGCATGGCCGGAGGGTTGGACGCTAGAACAGCATGGCGACTGTCGCGCCACGTTGTCGCACACGGCCCGGGGGGCGCGGATCGAAATCCACCAGCACGATCAGACCGCCTGGCATCTACAATTCAATCAGAGGAATCTTCCCGTCCAAGGAGGCATCTATTATACCGCGATCTTCGCGGCCCGCAGCGACGCGCCGCGCTCGCTCACCTGTGCAGTGGGCCAGGCTCACGATCCTTGGCGGAACTTGGGGCTCTCGCGCAGGGTCGAACTCGGTCCCGCCTGGAGGACCTATCGTCTGGGCTTTGTGGCCACGGCGGACGATACCAACGCCCGTCTGAACTTTAGCTTTGGTGGTGATGCGACAGCCTTCGAATTGACCGACCTGCAACTCCGTTCCGGGGGACAGGCCGGACTGAGCGATGCCGAATCCTGGGACTCCGGCAGTATTGCCCTGTTCGCGGAGAATGAGAGTGAGCAACGGCAGCAAGACCGCATGGTCTTTCTGGCCCAGACGGAAAAGGCCTACTTCGAGGGCATGCGACGCTTTCTGCGTCACACACTGGGCTGCGACGCCCTGGTGACGGGAACCGTCGTGTTTGGTCCCCTGGGGCTCTACGCCCAGAGCGGCATGGATTACGTAGACGGTCATGCCTACTGGCAGCACCCCCATTTTCCGGGACGCCCCTGGGACGCGGGAAACTGGCAGGTCGAGCAGACGCCCATGGTCGACGTTCCCCAAGAGGCGACGCTCTTTCGTCTGGCGGCCGAGCGTCTCCAGGGCAAACCCTATACCGTCAGCGAGTACAATCATCCAGCGCCTCTCGACTCGCAGGCAGCCTGCATACCCATGATGGCTTCTTTTGCGGCGGCCCAGGATTGGGACGGGATCTGGTTTTACGCCTATTCACACAGCAATGATGCCTGGGACCGAGGCCACTTCAACAGCTATTTCGACATGGACAGCAATCCGGCCAAGTGGGCCTTCATGCGCGGCGGTTCGGTCCTCTTCAGGGAGGGAGGGCTTGGGCCCTTGGGACATCGGGCGGTGGTGTCACTGTGTGAAGTTTCGTCTGTAGATCTGGGGGCCTTGGCCCGTCTGCATCGACAGTTTGGCAGGGATCTGTTTGCTGCACTTGCGCATGCCTACAGCATGGGCCCCAGCAATCTTCTGGAGACTCAACTCTCTGCGAGTCTTGCTGGGACAACGACTGTCACACCCGTTCTGGGAACGGACACGGAGATGACTTGGTTTGTAGAAGAGGGACGGGGATTCTATGCCGCCGCCGGAAGATCCAGCCTGGTCGCGGTAGGACATGCGCAGCACTTCGAGAGAGGGACAGGGTCGCGAATCAAGGTGACGGCGCCGAACTTCCTCTCCCTGGTGGTGACCGCCTTGGATGGCAAGAAACTCCAAGCAAGCGAACGGATTTTGGTCACGGCCTGTGGGCGCTGCGAAAACAGCGGCATGGTCTTCTCTGAGAACCGGGCCACCGTGGGTCGCCAGTGGGGCCGGGCCCCGGTCCGCGTCCAGCCGGTCGACGCCACGCTGGCGCTTGCGGATGGGGCTTGGCAGGCTTGGGCTCTGACTCCGGATGGCAGACGAAAAGAAGCAGCCCGAGTGGTGACGGTAGCAAAAGGGTGCAATCTGGTCCTGTCAACCGCGCACGGCACTATGTGGTATCTGCTGCTGCGTTGATTCTGCTGAATCCCTCAAACCTCCCTCGACACGGCGCCTTCGCGTACTGGCTGATCGTCAAGGGCCCTGTAGAGGGCCAGGTCTCGTAGTCTGGGAATGTCCCTAGAGAAAACGCCTGGCAGGCCGCTGGGATTCAGGGATCTGCTCGGATTCCCCTGAATGGATTGCATGCGATCTTGGAAGGATTGCACCGAGCTGCTGAAGACGACCGTGAATCGTTGAACCAGGCGAAAGAGGGACGTCGAGCCGAATGTGTCTTGCGGCTTCTTGGTTGCGGATGTCACGGCGTTCTCTGCCTGGGTCACCGCCGCGGGTGGCGTGTCTTTGGCACGAGGCGCGTCGGGAGCTGTTTCCGACTGAGCAGAGGCTTCACCTGTCGCGTTGTCGCCGCTTCCTTTGTCGCGTGGCAGCACCTCTGGACTGGCCGGGAAAGTCCCAAGATTGAAACTGTCACCATATCCGGGGAAGAGGTCTTTCATGAGCGTCGCTAGCTGATCCCGCAGCATCTCCACGAGTGAGGCCATGGAGGGAAGGGGGTTCTGCTGAACAACCACGGTCGTGATCTGAACCAGCGTCAGGGAGAAGTACTCGACGGATAGAATCTGGCTGTCCGATAATAACGGGGAATCCAGAAGGTCTTGTAGGGGGCGCTGGTGGTCGGCGATGAGCTTTTCGAGTCCCGCCTGTAACTGGACGCGGTAGTCCTTGTCCTGGTAGCCTTTCGTAGAGCTGCCCTGTTCAGGAGCAGCCAACTGCACTCTGAGAGACGTGTATTGCATCGTGCGCGTCTGTTGCATCATCATCATGGATCCCCGCTCCGTCCTGGAGTCGCTGTAGCTCTGTTGGCGATGTTCCACGGACAAATCGGCATCGGTCCCACCGCTATTACTCGGTCGAATCGACTGTAGCGCAGACATGAGTGTCCGCGTCGGACTTATTGAAGTCAATTCCATGATCAGCCTCCCATGGCGATTGGATCTTTGTTGTGGCCTTCGGCCCTATCGGTACCTAGATTGGTGCGTCTTGAGGTAAAGCGCTCCGTTTTCTAGAAACTGCGACACGGACCATAGATATGTGCAGCGTGCAAAGGCTAGCCCAATCGCGGTGCGAACACTATAGGACCTCTTGGCTATGTACCAGCTCCATCCACCTGCCGAGAGCCATGCTGCTACGGCGGTTTTTGAGACCCGCCTCGAACTGGGAATTGGACCGCCAAAAAAACTATTGACTCTTGTCTTCCCTGTGCGCATGATCACCGCTACGATCTGTTCGCAGGGTGCGGCAAAGTTAGGCTCTGTCTGAAAACTCGATCTGGCTTCGAGCGGCCCTTTTTCCACCTGGCTGCATCCGGCTGCATCGACGATAGAACAAACATCGCCTGCTTCGCCGCCTTTGCCAGGCGAAAAAATTGCTCGCGCGCGGGCCGACGATGGAGTTTTCAGATAGAGCCTGGTCATTCCCTCTCCCTCTGAATCTACTCTGACTCTTTAGAAAAGGACACAAAATGAAGCTCTATGTGGGAAATCTAGCACACGAAGCCACGGAAGACGACTTGCGGGAGGCTTTTGCTGCTCTGGGAGAGGTCAAAGACGTTAATATCGTGCAGGACAAGCAGACCGGGGAATCGCGGGGATTTGGCTTTGTCGAAATGCCCAGCCAGGAGGAAGCCCGGGCGGCGATCGAAGCCATGGATGGAAAAGCGTTCATGGAGCGGGAACTCAAGGTCCAAGAGAGCAAACCCAAGCCAAGCCGCGGGGGTGGATTTGGTAGTCGAGGCGGAGGCGGTCAGGGCGGGCGCAGCCCCAGGCGCTTCGGTGGTGACGGTAACCGCTCCGACGGAGGTAGCGGCGGCGGTGGAAGACGTTACTAGGCACTCTGCCGGTCTCTAAGAGGCCTTGGCCTCTCTTTGTTGGACCCACGCGGCGGTCTTGCGTTCTTGTGCCTCCTGAACTCGAATCCTCTGCCGCTCCTGGATCGCCCGGACGTAGACGTGGGCGTAGCGCTGTTCCATGGCCTCGGCGGTGACCTTGCGGCTGGCCAGATAGGACTCCAGCTTCATGGCAGCCCAGCGTGAATCACCCTGTCGGTGGGCATAGTAGATCTCGGAGAGATAGCTGAGCTTGTCCAGGACATCTACGGGCGCCCGTTCGAAGAACTCCTGGGCGTTGATGTAGGGACCGATCAGCATGCCGCTCTTGTGTTCTTCCAGATACTCCGGGGGCCCGCCGCTGTAGACCGCAATGTTGACGCCCCCATTGCGGGCCGAGCGTTGATCACTGGTTCCGCAGGCCTCTTTGTCGGGTTGGGGACAGTTGAGACAGATGTCGGCGCCGACGGCTTGCCAGCGCAGCACATGGGTGTCACACTGCGGAACGAAGACGAATCGTCCTTTGAGCTCAGGGCGTTCCATCCAGCTGACAAAGGCCTGAATCCAAGTCTCCTCGTGACTGTCATGTGGGGCGATGCCTCCCACGACGACTTGCATGCCGAGTCCCTGAACAGGGCCCCAGCGACTCTCCACCCATTGATCTCGTTCCGCACAGAGAACGTGCACAATATCCTTCAGGATGGGATATTGACTCTTGTACTCTACCATCCGCCGCACGAGCCAGAGCGTCGGTCGATCCGGGTCCAATGTCACGCCTTCAGGTGAAATGACCTCTCCCGCCTGGTTGGTCATGCCGGCGGTTCGAGCCCGAATGCCGGCCGAGGCCTCGGCCTTACCTTCCACCGCCAGCTCCAACAGTCGTTCGGGTGTCGGCAGCTCGCTCCTCCGCTCCAACTCCAGCAAGGAGTCCATCACCCAACTATCACCCGACCCGTTCAGGATAGGCACGATGTTCTTTGTCTGGCCGGGAAAGAGGGAGCGTGTCGTACGCGCGTGTTCCGCACTGACGGCATTCGCGGCGCTGCAGATCTCCATGGCCCCTTTCGAAAAGTCGATTAGCACCTTGCCGTCACACTCGACGATAAACTTCTGCCACAGCCATTGCCAACTGTTGCGAGGAAAACGCATGATATAACGGGCCCGACCCAAGTCATTGTCTGTCAGTTCACGGGCATCAAACACCTCGAGTCCGGCGGAGACAACGGTATGGTTGGTGTAAAGAATGGCAGTTTTCTCGAAGGTAGGATCGCCCCGCGTGATGGCCGCCGCCACTGCCACGTGCCCCTCATTAATCAACAGTGCATCCGGCACGATCTTTAGGGTCTTAAATAGCTTAACAACGCACTGAGCCAGGAGCGTTTCCTGCAGGAAGCGATGTCGCCGGCCGTTCGAGTGCGTGGCGTCGTCTGGATAGAGGACATCAAACACCGGCGGGCAGGAGAACATGTAGAGCCGTGTGCCGCCACGAACGATGGAGAACACTTCGGCTTCATAGCGGATTTCCTGGTTGGGATTGGCCGTGTCGAACCCCCACACCTCCAGCGTCACCGGCACTTGGTTCTGGTCGAGGAGAGGCGCCAGCGGTTGGTCTTCATAAGAGACGTCACGATAGCTCAAAACCTGTCTGCCCAACTGAATCTCTTGAACGAGCCGCCGGTGATACATGGGCATGCAGCCGAAGGCTCTGTGCATGCCAATGGTGGCCAACCCTTCCAGTTTGTCGCCAAAAAAAGCACCGAGGCCGCCCTTGGTGTTCGCCTCTCGGGTGTCGCCCTGTAACTCCGGGATGTAGCCCTCCATGGAGACGGTCGCCAGCACTTTGTTGCGCAAGGTCGGGCAGTTTTGCTCCAACCAGTTGTCGTGACAATGATCCATATCCTATGACTCCTTCCTGACGCCTAAACCGGCGTGACAAAATGCTTCTTGAGTCACGCCACCGCCAAAAGATGTTGTCACGCGCCTCGGCTGGAGACGCGAAGAGCATTGAACACTTGTTTTCATACGTACTCTGCTCTCATAAGGTTCATAATATCGAAACTGTCACGCAAAAACAATGGACCGAGATCCACCGGAAAACCGTCCATCTTTCCTAGTTCTCCTCGTTAGCGTCGCGTCCAATAAAAGCGTGAGTCACGACCCTGCCCCTTCCCCCGAATTGACAGTTCTTTCATTATGCGGACCAAAGTTTTTTTGCGCGAATCGTAGGATTTCCCCTTTATTCACACGAATAATTTAGGGTGACACCGGCGGTATTTCGGTGCATGGGTGGAGGTTGCGTGGCTGCAGGGCGGACAGAAGGGGAACCAAGGTGAGTGGGTGACAGGGTGTGCCTTCCTGTACGTGACTGGAGGAAGGGATGACATCGAGGTTGTGACGCGACCTCGGGATCCTCGTCAAGAACTATCGCGTGCAAATGCGCAGAGCCGAAAGGTCAGTACTATTGGGCAGACCTGCCTGGCGACTTTGCGCCTTTGCACGCGACTCTCCGCTCTGTGAGTGCTCTAGGCCTTCGTCTCCGTCTTCAGAACAGACGAGGCCGCTTTGATCATGCCGGCGATGTCCGCCAGGTCGGAGGGAATGATCATGGAGTTGTTGGTCTTGGCCAGTTTGCCGAATTCGTCGAGATACTGCTCAGCGATACGCAGGTTGACCGCATCCCTGCCACCTGGGTCGTTGATGGCGATGGCAATCTTGCGGATGCCTTCGGCGGTCGCTTCCGCGAGGCGTTCGATTTCAACCGCGTGTCCCTCTGCTTCGTTGATAACGCGCTGCTTCTCGCCCTCGGAGCGAGCGATCAACTCTTGCTTCTCCCCTTCCGCACGATTGATCTTGGCCTGACGATCGCCTTCGGATTCCGCAATTTGGGCCCGTTTTTCCCGCTCGGCCCGCATCTGCTTCTCCATGGCGTCCCTAGGTTACTCCTCATCTTTCACGATGACGGCGGTCCCATAGGCCAGAATCTCGGAGGCGCCCTTCATGATCTCCGATGTGGCGAAGTCGATGTGGATGACGGCGTTGGCACCGAGAAGCTCGGCCTCGTGGACCATCCGGTCCAAGGCCTGTTCCCGGGATTCTGCCATGAGTTTGGTGTATTCTTGGATCTCTCCGCCGACGATCGTACGCAGGACGGCGAGGATGTCACGGCCACAGTGACGGGCCCGTACGGTATTGCCCCTGACCATGCCCAAGTGCTCGACGATGGTCTTGCCAGACAGGGTGTCCGTGGTGGTTAAGAGCATGGTCTATCTCCTTACGTCCTTATAGCGGTCTCGTTGCCGAAAGTAGAGCCTCTCGCGCAAGACCGAGGCGAAGAGGATAGCAAGTCCCAGGATCAAAACCACCAGGCAGACTTTAAACATCAGATCCACGCCGGGGTCCAGGATGACCGCTTCGATGACCTTGAATCCGCCGAAGAGGCCTAACAGAATCCCCGCAATCGAGAAGAACACCCACCCCATCCGCCGTTCCAGTCGGTTGTACACATTGTCCCAATACTGATCCCAGACTCGGTCTTCCGGTTCCACCAGCGAAACACTGTCGGTGATCTTCTTGAGCGACGTGAATTCATCTAATTCCTGTCGGCATTGGGGGCAGTCCTTCAGATGCGCTTGAAATGTCTTGATCTGTTTCTCCTCCAGCTCGCCATCGAGATACGCCATCATCACGTCTTTGTACTCTCGGCAGGTCATCGCTACTGACCTCCTTTCTCATCACTATGGAGCATCTCTTTCAGCTTCTTGCGCGCGTAGTAGAGACGACTTGTTACTGTTCCCTTGTTGCAGAAGAGCATCTCGGAGATCTCCTCGTAGGAAAGACTCTGAAAATGTCTCAAAACAATGACCTCTCGATGTTTGGGCTCCAATTGCCCAATGGCCTGCCAGATCCTATCTTTGGTTTCGTTGCGCTGGGCCACGGCCTCCGGAGCAAAGCTCCCTCTGGAGGGGATGTCGATGGTTTCTCCCTCGGGTGTCTCCAGGGATCGCGCACGACGGTGTTTTTTCTTGCGGAGATGGCTGATACAGAGATTCCGCAGAATTTGGTAGAACCAGGCAAAAAACTTCCCCTGGGAGTTGAGCGAGTGCCGGTGCTGATAGGCCTTGGTAAAGGCCTCCTGCGACAGCTCCAGGGCGTCATCCGCGTTCCCCACGAGTCCCAACGCCACGAAATAGGCCTTTTTCATATGCCCCTTCACAAAGGTCTCGAACGCCTCTTTGGAGTCGTCCACCAGAGCGTAGTCCACGGGCAGCTGATTTTCACAAAGGCCATCCACTAGCGGCAATCTCCTAGCCCCCACACGATCCTACCTTCGTCTCACTGGCGACAGCCGATTTCAGTGCCAGTCGCGAAATCAACTCTAAGGCACTCTAACAAAACCCTGCTGGCTTTGGCCGTCTGCAGCGGCCCTCTGCGGTGTTGGCCTCCATCGACGATGCTCACATCGCCTGCTTCGG
>JADFHU010000691.1 GCA_022567055.1 Planctomycetota bacterium | reverse complement strand
TTGGATGCTACCGGCTCTACCTGAAGCTCAGTTCTACAGTCGATGAGCTGGTGGTACAGATGCTGGTGCCGGTGTGCGTCTTCGGTGTCATCGCGGCGCTGTTGTTTTGGCTGGCCAATAAACCTTCACTGGCCGATTTCATGATCTCGGCCGAGGGCGAAATGAAGAAGGTCAACTGGTCGACGCGGGAGGAGATAGTGGCTTCTACGATCGTTGTCATCGTCGTCCTTCTCTTTATGGCGGCTCTATTGGGGACGACAGATCTGTTATTCCGTACGCTGTTCTCGTGGTTGTTGGGGTCGTGATGGCGTCGTCAAAATGGGTTTTAACGTGAACAGGGCATGTTACTAGGGTTTAGCGGGTCCACGCAATGCAATGGTATGTTCTGCGAGTCGCTTCGAACAGAGAAATGCAAGTCAGGGATGCATTGGCCCTGAAGGTCGACAGAGACTGCCTTCAGGAGGTTATCGGTCGAATTGAGGTCCCGACGGAGCGGGTAAAAAGGATACGGGCCGGTAAGCAGACTGTGCACAAGCGAAAACTTTATCCGGGCTATGTTTTTATGGAGATGGAGGCGACGGATGAGGGGAAAGTGCCGGATGACGCCTGGTTCCTGATTAAGGGGACCACGGGGGTCGGTGATTTCATCGGGACCGAAGGCATGCCCACGGCGATGCGTGACACCGATGTTGCCAAGATGATGCTCGATACCGAAAAGGCTGAGGAAGCACCGAGCATCAAGGTGGAGTTTGAGAAGGGCGATCAGATCAAAATCCGCGAAGGGGCCTTTGAAAACTTCGAGGGGACGGTGGACTCGATTGACCCGCAGCGCGGCATCGTCAAGGTGATAGTCACCGTCTTCGGGCGGAGTACACCGCTCGACATCGAGTACTGGCAAATTGAAAAGACCTAGCGCTTGTTTATAGAAGTAACCCGAGATAGTTAGGACGAATACGAAAGTAACTAATGGCCAAAGAGATTATCACGACCATCAAACTACAGGCGTCAGGCGGAAAAGCGACGCCGGCGCCCCCCATTGGCCCAGCCTTAGGTCAGCATGGCGTCAACATCGGTCAGTTCGTGTCCCAATTCAACGAGAAGACCAAAGAGATGAATGGGACGACCGTACCGGTGGTCATCACCGTCTATCGTGATAAAAGTTTCACCTTTGAGGTGAAGAGTCCGCCTGCATCGGTGCTCCTCAAGCAGGCCGCTGAGGTGGCGAAGGGCAGCGGCGTCCCCAACAAAGAAAAGGTCGGCACCGTGACGGGCGAACAGCTGCGAAAAATAGCCGAGACCAAGTTTGAAGACCTAAATGCCCACGATCTGGACAAGGCAGAAATGATCATCCGGGGCACGGCCCGCAGCATGGGGATCGACATAGAGTAAGTGGACGGTGAATAGCTGACTGAACGAGTCGAAATCAAAAGATCGAGACGGACTATGGGCATGCAAAGTAAGCGATACCAGAAAGAGGCTGCGGCGGTGAGCCCGGGCGACCTGAGTGTCAAGGCCGCCGTGGACAAAATCAAATCCTTTACGAGTACGAAATTTGACCAAACGGTCGATTTGGTCCTGCATTTGGGGATCGATCCGAAGCAAGCCGACCAGTTGGTGCGGGGCGCCATCTCGCTTCCGCATGGCACGGGCAAGAAGAGAAAAGTGATTGCGTTCTGTGAGGACGGGGACGCGGACGAAGCCAAAAAAGCGGGGGCGATCGAGGCTGGATTGGATGACTTGGTCAAAAAAGTCAGCGACGGCTGGCTTGATTTTGATGTGGCCATCGCATCGCCTAGGGTGATGGGAAAGGTTGGGAAACTGGGTCGGGTATTGGGGCCCCAAGGAAAGATGCCCTCACCGAAGAACGGTACAGTGACACAGGATGTGACCAAGGCGGTCGGCGAATTCACGGCCGGTAAGGTGGAATTCCGAAACGATGCCGGCGGGAACGTCCATGTGCTGGTCGGAAAGCAGAGTTTTGAAAGCAGTAAACTAATAGAAAACATCGAGGCGTTCGTGGATCACATCATTAAGTCGAAACCCTCCGGGGCCAAGGGGACCTACGTGAAGAAGGTGTCCCTCTCCGCTACGATGAGCCCGAGTGTTCGAGTCGACATCTAGCGCGAACGCAGAACCTCCGTCATTCCTCGGAATTAAGAGACCCATTAGTCGTGATATCTGCAGGTGATAGAAAATGAGCACGTTTGTAAAAGAGCTGATTCAGGGTGAGTTGGAGCAAAAGGTTTCAGAGGGGAACATCACGGAGTTTCTGGTCCTGAGTTTGATGGGCGTGGGAGGGAACGACAACAATGCCATGCGGGGGGATCTGAAGCAGAAGGGCGTTCAGATGTTTGTCGTGAAGAATTCGTTGTTCAAACGGGCTTTGCGCAACCAAAACCTGGACAGCGCGGGGAGCCTGTTTGCCGGGCCGTGTGCCGTGGCCATTGGCGGGGACAGCATCGTCGATGCCGCCAAGGAACTGGTGGGCTGGACCAAGAAGGTCAAAACGCTCGAGCTTAAGGGTGCTTATGTGGATGGCACTGTCTTGGATGCCGCAGCGGCTGTCGACCTGGCCAATATGCTCACACTGAAAGAGTTACAGTCGCAGATGGCCGGAGTGATAACCTCACCGGCATCACGGCTGGCCGGGACGATCTCCAGTCAAGGATCACAAATCGCAGGGTGTGTGAAGGCAATTATTGAAAGAGCAGAGAAAAACGCTGCCTAGTTCACCCATAGACTCGTTTCATATCGAGACAATCAGTATTTACTATGGCCTGTGCGGCTGTCCCGGTCATCGGGTTAAACAGGACGGTGGAGTCCCGGCTACCCACAGGCGACAAGTAAGAGGAGTACCATAGCATGTCGGATGAAGCAAAAACAGTCAGTGACGAAATCAAGCAACTAGGGGACCAGATCGTGGGACTGACGCTGATGCAGGCCAACGAGCTTGTGGGGTATCTCAAAGATGAGCATGGGATCGAGGCGGCTTCCGGGGCCGCGGTGGTCATGGCCGCTCCAGGCGCAGCGGGAGGGGACGGCGAAGAGGTAGAAGAGCAGACCAGTTTTGATGTCGTCATGAAAGAGTTTGGGGATAAGAAGATTCAGGTCATTAAGGAAGTCAGGGCGCTCACCGGGCTGGGTCTCAAAGAGGCCAAGGATCTCGTGGATACGTTGCCGAACCCCGTTAAGGAAGGTCTAAGCAAAGAAGATGCGGAGACTGTCCAGAAACAGCTGGAGGCGGTGGGTGCGACGGTAGAATTGGCTTAGAGCACCTACGCAAAATGACTCTGCATTCAAACGGCTTATTTTGTGTCTGGACGGCGTCAGGCTGCATCGACTATCCTTGGATAGCCTGCTTCGCCTTCCTTGCCAGACACAAAAACGCTCGTTTTTGGTGGTAC
>JADFHU010000074.1 GCA_022567055.1 Planctomycetota bacterium | reverse complement strand
TGAAGTTCACCGACTTCGTGGTATCATCGGCCGTCTGTTCGGCGTCCCGCGCGGCACTGCTGACGGGCTGCTACCATCGCCGCGTGGGCATCTCCGGGGCACTGGGTCCGAAAGCAACGCACGGCATCAACGCCAGCGAGGTCACCCTCGCCGAGATCTGCAAGCAGAAGGGGTATGCCACGGCGATCTACGGCAAGTGGCACTTGGGCCACCATCCGAAGTTCCTGCCCCTGCGTCACGGCTTCGACGAGTACTTCGGGCTGCCCTACTCCAATGATATGTGGCCCTACCACCCCGGTGTCGTGCACCTGCCCATGGCCGAACGGCTCAAGCGCTGGCCCCATCTGCCCCTGATAGAAGGCGAGAAGGTCATCAACGCACAGGTCTCGCCCCAAGATCAAGAGCAGCTTACGACTCAATACACCGAGCATGCCGTGGACTTCATACGCCGTAACGCCAAACGCCCCTTCTTTCTCTACCTACCGCACAGCATGGTTCACGTGCCGCTATTTGTCTCCGACAAGTTTCGTGGCAAGAGCAGCCGTGGGCTCTTCGGTGACGTGGTCATGGAGGTCGATTGGTCCGTCGGCCAGGTTCTCGACGAAATCCGCCGCCACGATCTGGCCGAGAACACTCTGGTGATCTTCACTTCGGACAATGGGCCCTGGCTGAGTTACGGCACCCGTGCCGGTTCGGCCGGGCCGCTGCGTGAAGGCAAGGGGACCGAGTTCGAGGGTGGCATTCGCGAGCCGACGCTGATGTGGTGGCCCAGCAGGATAGCAGCCGGGAGCGTCTGTAATGAACTGGCCTCAACCATCGACATCCTGCCCACGGTCGCCGCGCTCATCAAGGCTGAACTGCCCGCGCACAAGATCGATGGCAAGGACATCCAGGGACTCATGTTCGGCGAACCGAACGTACGGTCGCCTCATGAGGCCTTCTACTGCTACTACGCCGGCGGCCAATTGCAGGCGGTCCGCGACCGCCGTTGGAAGCTTCACTTTCCCCATGGCTATCGCACCCTGCAGGGGCGTCCGGGGGGCACAGGGGGAAAACCGGTCAACTACAGCCAGGAAAAAATTGGACTGGCCCTGTTCGACCTCAAGAACGACGTCGGGGAGAGCAAGAATGTCGCCCAGGAAAATCCGCGGGTGGTCGAGCGCCTGCAGCGCCTGGCCGAGCAGGCCCGGGCAGACCTCGGCGACAAGCTGACTAAACGCAGGGGATCGGGCCTACGCGAGCCGGGTCGTCTTGGGCCCGACGACGGGCGACTGGGAGAGTAAGGGAAAAACCACGAGAGGCCCTCAAGCGCGAAGAACCCAGTCACGAATGGACGCAGGACGCCAGAAAACCTAACTCTACCCACTCGAAAGTTAGCTATGAAAAAGAACCCCTACCTGCAACTCTCCGTGGCGCTGATCATCTCATGCAGCCTATGCGCCCGACCGATCCGAGCCGCAAGGCCCAACGTCATCCTGGTCATGGCCGATGACCAGGGATGGGGACAGACCGGCTACTACCACCATCCGATCCTCAAGACGCCGAACCTCGATGCCATGGCCGCCAACGGCCTGCGCTTCGATCGCTTCTATGCCGCCGGCCCGGTCTGTTCGCCGACGCGGGCGAGCGTCCTCACCGGCCGCACGCATGATCGGACGGGCGTGCGCGCGCACGGCTATGCACTGCATCGACAGGAACGGACGATGGCCCGGGCCATGCAGAAGGCCGGGTACGCCACTGGTCACTTCGGCAAGTGGCACCTCAACGGCATACGCGGTCCGGGTGTGCCCGTGCTCGCTTCGGATCCCCATCATCCCGGTCACTTCGGCTTCGATCATTGGCTCACCGTGACGAACTTCTTCGACATGAATCCTGTCTTGAGCCGCATGGGCAAATTCGAGGAATTCCAGGGGGACTCGTCGGAAGTCATCGTGGGCGAGGCACTGAAATTCATCGAGCAGACCCGGAACGAGACCCGGCCATTCTTTGCCGTGATCTGGTATGGGTCGCCGCATAGCCCCTGGGTGGCCAGCGAGGAGGATCAGATTGAAGGCGAAAGCACAAAGTCGGCGCATCACCACGGCGAGTTGGTGGCCATGGACCGCAGCATCGGCACCTTACGCCGCGGCCTGAGGAGATTGGGGCTCGACCAGAATACGCTCGTCTGGTTCTGCAGTGACAACGGCGGCCTGGCGGGGGTGGGCCACGACTCGGTCGGCGGCCTACGCGGCAACAAGGGAACCCTATGGGAGGGCGGCCTGCGGGTGCCGGGCATCATCGAGTGGCCCGCCGGGATCAAGCCGCGCGTCACCTCCTTTCCGGCATCGACCATGGACATCTTTCCGACCATTGTGGACCTGCTGGGTTTGCCTCGGGACTCCATGCTCGACTTGGTCGACGGCATGAGCCTCAAGCCGCTACTCGCCGGCGAACTGGGCCCGCGCACCAAGCCCCTGCCCTTCCACTACCAGGGGAAGGCGGCGCTGATCGACAACGATCTAAAGATCGTGACCGAGAAGATCGGCAGCGGGAAGTACCTGTTGTTCGATCTGCTGACCGACAAGACCGAATCGAAGGACCTCTTCGTCGAACGACCGGCGGACGCCCAGCGCCTTCGGGCCGCCCTGGACGCGATGATCGCCTCGGTCGCCCAAAGCCGAGCCGGAGCGGACTACCCTGAGGGCAAGGTGACGCGCGAGGGGCCGCACGGTCGTTTCTGGTATGCCATCCCCGAGTACCAACCCTATCTCAAGGAATGGGCCGCGCGACCGGAGTATAAGAATTGGGTCAATAGGAAGTCAGGCAATAGGAAAAAGAAATAAGGCACTCTAACCAAACCATGGGACCGGTCGCCTTAGCTTCATTCCCCATGGCCGAATTCATACCTACGAAAAACCGGCCAAGACAATTCCGCGTTCGGTCGGACACAGCAAAGAGTGGCTCGAGGCTTGTAAGGGGGGCAGACCCGCAGGCTCAAACTTCGACTACGGTGGTCCTTTGACTGAAATAGCCATGTTGGGTATCATCGCGATGAAGCTCTCCGGCCAAACGCTGGCATGGGATTCGGAACGATTTGAGTTTACGGGCAACCCCGGGGCCAATGCGCTCCTGCAAACGCCGTATCGAGAGGGCTGGACGCTTTGACTTAGAGACTACTTAGGATTCCCATCATGAAGCAGCTCAGACATTTTGTTCTCCTACTCCTCCTAACGCCTGGGGTCATTTATGCATCCGCCCTGCACGACTACGTTGCCAAGCCCGATGCAAACTATGCCTGGAGAATTGTGGCCCAGGAGCCCTTTTCGCAGGGTACACGTTATGTCTTGCACATGGCCTCGCAAGCCTGGCTCACGGACCGCGATGTCGGCCGTACCTTATGGCGCCATTGGCTGGTGCTGAATGTACCGAATCGCTTAGACAGAGATACGGCGCTGCTCTATATCGGAGGCAGCGATAATTCACGCGATCCGCCCCAGATACAAGAGATGTTCATCGATATGGCCGTATTGACCCATTCCATTACCGCAGAACTGTACAACGTTCCCAATCAACCCCTCACGTTTCTGTCAGATCCAAACCTTCGGCAGCGCACTGAAGACGACATCCTGGCATTCGGGTGGGCAGAGTTCTACCGGCTTCGTGATCCCGAATGGCTGGCCCTTCTGCCCATGACCAAGAGTGCGGTCCGTGCCATGGATACGATTCATGCGTTTTCCAACGATCCCGACGATGAGCGCAAGGCGGTCAATCGCTTCGTGGTCAGCGGGGCCTCCAAACGCGGCTGGACCACCTGGCTCTGTGCGGCCGTGGATAAACGCGTCATCGCCATCGCGCCCGTTGTCATCGATGCCCTGAACATGGAGGAATCGATCCGTCACCACTATCGGGCCTACGGGTTCTACTCGGAGGCCCTGACACCCTATGTCGAGAACGGGATAGCCGAGTCGCTGTTCACCCCTCGCTCTCAGGCCGCCCGGGCCATTATTGATCCCTATACCTATCATCGGGACATCCTTATTCCCAAGTGCATTATCAACAGCACCGGCGACCAGTACTTTCTGCCCGACTCCGCCCAATTCTATTACCCAGACCTCCAGGGGCCCAAGTACCTCCGCTACATCCCCAATACGGATCATGGCTTGGATGAGACCGCCGGCGCTACGCTGCGCACCTTTTACAGGGCCGTCCTCCGTCAGCGTACACTGCCGACTTTCACCTGGACCAAGCCCAAGCCCGGTTCCTTGGTCGTTCATACTCAAATCAAGCCGCGCCACGTCAGACTCTGGCAGGCCGACAATCCGTCAGCGCGTGATTTTCGCCTGGAAACCATTGGGCCTGCTTGGACGAGTCGCGAGGTGACTGCCCGACAAACCTCCCCTCTCGGACGACAGTACGCAGTGACTGTCTCCCCTCCGCAACAGGGGTGGACGGCCTTCATGATGGAACTTATCTTTGATGACCCCGTGCAGCCCAAAGGAACCGTCACCCTGACGACTGACGTTACGGTGATTCCGGAGACATTGCCCTTCCAGGAAGAGTCGAAGGCTACCCCTCAAGACAACCGTTGATCTCTCAGGAACACACGCTATGAAAGGCCGCGGCTCACCGGAAAACCCGACCGGGCGTTTCGAGCCCTTGGTCATCGAGCCGGACCCATCGGAAGAGAATCCGCGGCCCATACGCACGGAGTTCTTCCAGGATCACTCGCGGTCCGTTCTCACCAGGAATGACAGCCCCGACGTCGGCTTCGACGTCTCCCTGAATCCCTACCGTGGCTGTGAACACGGCTGCAGCTACTGCTATGCCCGGCCGACCCATGAATACCTGGGCATGTCCTGCGGCCTGGATTTCGAAACGAAGATCCTCGTCAAGGCGGAGGCACCCGAACTGCTGCGTGAGGCGCTGCTGCGTCGTTCCTGGGTTCCCCAGGTCGTGGCACTGAGCGGCGTCACCGATCCCTATCAGCCGGTGGAGCGCCAACTGAAGATCACCCGCCGCTGCCTGGAGGTCCTGGCGGAGTTTCGCAATCCCGTGGCCATCATCACTAAGAACTACCTGGTCACCCGCGACCTGGACATCCTCCAAGAACTCGCCGAGTACCGGGCGGTCCTGGTGAACATCTCCCTGACGACGCTGGACCACGAGCTGTCACGCGTAATGGAGCCGCGGGCATCGGCACCGCAGAAACGCCTGGAGGCGATCGCCACGTTGTCGCAGAGCGGCATCCCCGTCAATGTGATGTGTGCTCCGGTCATCCCCGGACTGACCGACCATGAGCTGGCCGACCTGCTCAAGGTCGCTGCCCAGGCCGGGGCCCACTCGGCCAACTACACCCTGCTGCGTCTGCCCTACGGCGTCAAGGACCTCTTTCTCTCCTGGCTCTCCCAACACTATCCCCATCACAAACAGAAAGTCGAGCAGAGACTGAGACAGATGCGCGATGGAAAGCTCAACAGCTCCACCTTCGGTCGCCGCATGTCCGGGGAGGGCGACTACGCCGCCACTCTGGCGCAGATGTTCGACCTGTTTCGCCGCCGCTACGGACTTGCCAATCGAACCACTGCCATGGAAACTACGGCCTTCCGTCGAGTCGAGGCAGGACAGGGGCTGTTGTTTTGAAGGGTGAGGGGTGAAGAGTGAAGGGTGAAGGCTGAAGGCTGAAATACTATGAGAAAATGAACCCTGCGTTCAAGAGCATACTTGTTTATGAACTGGTGAGTTGAATCCGACTTGTCAGGAAAGGGAAGAAAATGAAAAAACGACGCTTACGAAAACTTGGACTGTTGGTACTAGCACCCAAAACACGAGGAATTCAAATGTGAAGGCCCTCTTCTTCGTTTGCTCGAACAGACTCAGTCGCAAAAGTAAACGCGCTACAATCAGGTCACGAGACCCATGCGCATTTCTGTATCATTCACAGTCGCCATAACAGTGCTTGCTGGCGGCACCGCTCTGCCGCAAGGCACGAGTCACGCCTTGCGCCCCCAGATTGGGGGCGACTGGCGGCAGATCGCAGGCGATCCTGACCTGGGAAAATACACAACCGAGAAACAGCAGCCGGTGGATCTTGGTGTCTGGCAGGCCTCCGATGGGACCTGGCAGTTTAGTCATCCATCATGAGGGTCAGTACTATATCGCCGCGCTGGTACCAAATTTGAAGGGCATTCGCTTGGCAAAACTAGCATAGGTACCGGCACCGACGAAGTAATCGGTAATCAGTCCCTGATCCCCGATCTTCGGTCCCCTCCATCATCAATGATTGGTATGAGCTAACGACTGATTACTTCGTTACTGATTACTGATTACCGATCGGTTTCACCCGCAACTCGACGATGCCACTCTTAGTCCACCCGTATCGGATCGCCTGTGCGGCAATCGAGCGAACACCCTCCAGCACCACAGGCGTCGTATACAGGCGCCAGGTCTTCTCTCCCGAGATCCGATAGGCAATCGATGCGCCTTCGGATTCGCAAAGGATTCGGGCAAGGCCTCCATGAATCTCAATCGCAGGGTCGGCGGTCGTCGGCTGCTTGCCGGCGGGTGGCCACAGCCTCTTAATCAACTCGCTTTCCGGCAACATGCCGAGGTCGCCAAAGCGCTGCTGGAAGGCGTGACGGGCCGCACGCAACTCGGCCAACTTGTCGAAATGCTCGGGGTCTGCTGCCAGGTTACGGATCTCGTGGGGGTCGGCCACTGTGTCGTATAGTTCTTCCAGAGGCTTGTGCTTGGCGCTGAACTGCCATTGATCGGGTCCCAGGCGCGCCGCGGCCATTTCTTCATGGATGCTCTGCATGATGGGGGCCTGATCGCGGTAAGGGATGTAGCCCAGGTAAGGCAGATCCGGCCGATAGTTGCGGACATACTTGAAACGCCCGTCGCGAACCGCGCGAATCGTTTCCGGAGCCGGATCCATGCGATCGCGAAAGCCGAAGATGTACTTCCTCGGAGGCGCCTTCTTCGGGCCCAGAAAGGCTTGTCCCTCCATGTGCGGAGGGATGGCCAGCCCAGTCAATGACATCACGGTCGGAGCGAAATCGATGAAACTGACCAGCTCGGTATTGGTGGTTCCTGCCAGGCGTCCATCGGGAAAGCGAATCAACAGGGGCACGTGCAGTCCGGAATCGTAGACCCATCGTTTGGCGCGGGGCAGGCCGTCGCCGTGATCGCTGAAGAAGAAGACAATCGTCTTTTCCAGCAACTCATCGGCTGCCAATTCGCCCAGGACCCTTCCGACCCAAGTGTCCATGGCGACGATGTTGTCGTAGTGCCAGGCCATACCTTGCCTCACGGCCTCCGTGTCGGGATAGTAAGGGGGAAGCGTTAGCTCTTTCGGATCGACTCGCTGGGGCGAGGTTTTCTTGAAGGTCTTACTCTCGTGCGTGACGGTATTGTTGAACACCGCGAAAAAGGGCGTGTCCCGTGTGGGTCGGTTTCGCCAGTGCGCGGTGTTGGAAGAGTCATCCCAGGCCGTAATCGGCGTCTGCATTTGGTAGTCGGTCTTGGCGTTGTTGGAACAGTAGTATCCGGCGGCCCGCAGGTATTCGGTGAAGCACTTGGCCTGGGCGGGCGGCGTGGCCTCATAGACGGGAATCGCCAGCAACTCGGGATCGGTGATCATCTTCAGGGCGCTCGTGCGCTTCCAGGTGCGCATGGCCATGGCGCCGGTCGAGGAGGGGTACATCCCCATGATCAAAGTGTGCCGGTTGGGCGCGCAGACACCGTAGGTCCCGAAAGCACTCGTGTATCGAACGCCTTCATGGGCCAAACGATCGAGATGGGGCGTCTGAACCGTGTTGTCTCCGTATGACGGGAGGCGAGCGCTCATGTCCTCACAGGTGACCCAGAGGATGTTGGGACGGTCATCCGCGGCCGCCAGCAGGGTCAAACACAGGGGAAGCAACTGAATCAGTCGTTTCATGGACTGAATACTAATAGGGTCCGTCGGAAAACTCACCCCATTTCTCGGAAAACCTCAGAAAACGCTGGGAGTGGCAACAGAAGCAGGCATTGGAATCAAGAAAATGTACTGGACACCGTTCGTTCCCCTTTCTATCTTTGTTGTCATGATGCACTCCGGTGTGATGATGTGAAACACCGAGTAAGCCATCGGCAACGGTAACCTTGAAGGGGATCAGAGATGACAGCACGCATTCATCGCCTCCGGCCATTCATCTGCCTCGCTCTCTATTTGGGGACATGTCACTCACTGGCACTTTCAGCGGAGAAGAGACCGACCATGGTGGAAGGACTGCTCTATTGGGACAACACGCCGGTTGCCATCGAGATTCAAGACGGCAAGATCACTCGCATTACCCGAAAGCCCAAGGGGAGTCACCCGCGTGACCTCCCCTATGTCGCACCGGGACTGATCGACAATCAAGTCAACGGCTATGCCTCCATCTCCTTTGGCTTCGCCGGGGGAAAGCTCACCGTAGAGGGCGTTCGCAAGGCCACCCGCGCGCTTTGGAAGGAGGGTGTGACCACCTATCTTCCCACCTTGACCACCAACAGCCATGAGATCCTAAAAACAAATTTTGCCGTACTGGCCCAAGCCGTGCGCGAGCCGGATATCGGTCGTTCCATCCCCGGCTACCATCTCGAAGGGCCCTATATCTCCCCCATTGACGGTTACCGCGGCGCACACCCCAAGAAGTGGGTGCGTCCCCCCGATTGGCAGGAGTTCATGGTTTACTATGAAGCCGCCGACGAGAAAATCCTCCAGGTGACACTGGCGCCGGAAATGGAGGGCGCGTTTGAGTTCATCCGCAACTGTCGCCGCAAAAACATCGTGGTGGCCCTGGGCCACCACAACGGTTCCATGGAGATCATCACACGGGCGATTGACGCCGGCGCCGCGATCTCCACCCACCTGGGCAACGGCTGCGCCAACATGATCAATCGGCATGTCAATCCCCTCTGGCCCCAACTGGCAGACGATCGGATCAAAGCCAGTATTATCTGCGACGGCTTTCACCTGCGGCCGGAAGAGGTGCGGGTCTTTTACAAGGTCAAGGGAACGGCGGGGATCATACTCACCTCGGATGTCACGCGCTACGCCGGCATGAAACCCGGAACCTACGACGCCGACGGCAAGACCATCGAACTGACGGCGGACGGCATGATCAAGTACCCGGCCCAAAACGTGCTGGCCGGAGCGGCCTCCCCCATCACCAAGGGCGTGGGCAACATCATGAGGTTCACCCAGTGCACCTTGAGGGACGCCATCACCATGGCCAGCACTAATCCCGCCCGCCTATACGGCCTGGATGACCGGGGCGAGATCGCCCCGGGTAAGCGTGCGGACCTGATCCTCTTTACCGTGAAGGACAATGTCCTACACATCAAGCAGACCCTGGTAGCAGGGGAAGTGGTCTATGGCGGGTAAAGGCCCCCTACCACGCCTCAAATTGGCCCTGGCCGCGGTCGGGCCGGGTCTCTTTCTCATCGGCTACAACATCGGCACCGGCAGTGTCCTGACCATGGCCACGTCGGGGGCCGAACACGGCATGTCCCTGTTTTGGGCCCTATTGCTCTCCTGTGTCTTCACCTTCGTGCTCATGGTGGCCTATGGTCAGTTGACCCTGGTCACCGGACACACCGCCCTATTTAACTTCAAAACCCAATTCAAGTGGGGCAAGTGCCTGGCGCTCTACATCCTGGTGGCCGTTATCATCGGCGAGTTGTTGGCGCTGATGGGGATCATGGGGATCGTGGCCGACCTCCTGCAGGACGGACTGCTTCGGATCGGTCTGCCGTTCGTGCATCCCTTCTGGATCATCCTGGTCATTGTCGCGGCGCTGTACACCATGCTCTGGTATGGTCGCTACCAGCTCTTCGAGAAGGTACTCACGGTCTGTGTGATCTTGATGGGGTTCTGCTTTACCGTGGTGTTCTTCATGGTCAAACCCGACTTCGCCGCCATCGCTGCCGGCCTGGTGCCCCGCGTTCCCAACACCCCCGGGGCCTTCGGGGCCTTCGGGGCCTTCGGCCTGGTGGCCGCCATAGCGGGGACCACCTGTTCGGCCGCGCTGTTCATCGTCCGCAGCACGGTGGTGGCGGAGAAGGGTTGGACCATCGATCATCTCAGCAGCGAAAAACGGGACGCCCTGGTCTCCGCCACTGTGATGTTGTATCTCAGCGGCATCATCATGGCCGTCGCCGCCGGGACCCTGCACGTCAAGGGCCTGAAAGTGGTAGACACCGTCGACATGATCCATCTCTTCGAACCCCTGGGTGGCAAGATCGCCGCCTTCATCTTGATCATCGGCATCACCGGGGCCGGCCTCTCCACCGTCTTTCCCATCGTGTTGATCGCCCCCTGGGTGATCTGCGACTATCGCGGTCAGGCGCGGGACATTCACTCGCCCCTCTTCCGCATCCTGATGTTGGTCGGCATCCTCTTCGGTTTTGGCATGGTCTTCATGGAACAGCGCCCCCCCGCCTTGATGATCTTCTCCCAGGCCTTCCAGGCCTGCATATTGCCCGGCGTGGCCATTCCCGCATTCATCCTGCTCAACAGGACACAACTCATGAAGAATCGCCGCCCAGGCGCGATCATGAACGTCGGCCTGATCGCCGTGATCCTATTCTCATTGATCACCACGGGCTTTGCGCTGGTGGAGTTATTCTAAGCTAAGGAGCCGCGCATCACTAAATGAGTCATTTAGTGATGCGCGGTTCCTAAGGAAATCAACATGCCTCAAAGCGATGCCATCAAAGAATTCAAAGTCGAGTGCTTGAACGTGGCCGTCTACGACAGCGACCAGAGCATGGGCCGCGCCGCCGCCCGTCTCGTCACCCGCAAGCTACAGGCAACCCTTGCAGCCAAGGGACGGGCCAATCTGATCCTGGCCACCGGCGCCTCTCAATTCACCTTCCTGGCGGCGTTCTCCCGAGAGACACTCGACTGGAGTAAGATCACCGTATTTCACCTGGACGAATACCGAGACCTCTCCGACCAACACCCGGCCAGTTTCCGCAAGTACCTGCGGGAGAGAATCCTGGACCAGGTCCAACCCGCACAGGTGCACCTCCTGGCAGGAGACGCCTCCGACGTCGAGGGCGAGACCCGACGTTATGAGGCCCTCCTAAAGAGCCATCCCGTCGACGTCGCCTGCATCGGCATCGGTGAAAACGGCCACATCGCCTTCAACGATCCGCCCGTGGCCGACTTTGCGGACCCGCGCCTGGTCAAGGTGGTGGACCTCGACGAGGCCTGCCGCCGGCAGCAGACCGGAGAGGGTTGGTTCGCCACCCTAGCAGACGTGCCCAAGCAGGCCCTGAGCCTCACCATCCCGGCCATCATGAACTGCCGGACCATCAGTTGCGTGGTGCCCGACCAACGCAAGGCCGAGGCAGTGGGCAAGACCCTCTACGACCCCATCACCACCGCCTGTCCCGCCACCATCCTGCGTCAACACCCGGACACGACTCTTTTTCTGGATAGCGAATCGGGAAAGGGCGTGAGGGATCAGTAATCAGTAGTCATTCGTCAGTAATTCAGTGGTCTGTGTCTCGGCCTTGCAGGGAATGAAGGATCGGCATAGAAGCTTCTTATCGGAGAGATTCGTCGGGTCTTAATGAAAGCATTGGTTCTTAAGTCGGTTAAGGCGCCTCTGGAACTAGAAGAGCGTCCCCCATTGCAGCCTGGACCGGGTGAAGTCGTTGTTCGACTTAGGGCGGCGGCCCTTAATCGACGTGACTATTGGATTACCCAAGGGTTGTATCCTGGCATCGAGCCACCGGTTATCCTGGGCTCCGATGGTGCCGGAAAGGTTTCCCAGGTTGGGGCAGGGGTGGGTCCCTCTTGGGAGGGTCGGGACGTCATCATCAATCCCGGTCTCGGCTGGGGCGAAATGCAGGCCGCCCAGGCCAATGACTTCCAGATCCTGGGCTTACCGCGGGACGGCACCTTCGCCACAGAGGTCGCCGTGCCCGCCAGCCAGCTCCATCCGAAGCCCTCCCACCTGAGCTGGCAGGAGGCCGCCGCCCTGCCGCTTGCCGGCGTGACCGCTTACCGGGCCCTCTTCTCACAGGGCGAGTTGAAGGCGGGGGAAACCGTGCTGATCACCGGCATCGGGGGCGGTGTGGCAGCCTTGGCCCTTCAGTTCGCCGTGGCGGCCGGCGCTAAGGTGTGGGTGACTTCATCCTCCCAGGAGAAGATTCAACGCGCCGTGCAACTCGGCGCCCAAGGTGGATTCGACTACACCTCCGAGACCTGGGCCAAGGAATGCGTGAAGGCCGCCGGTGCGCCGGAACTGATCATCGACAGCGCGGGCGGGCCCGGTTACGCGGCACTCATCAACCTCGCCGCTCCGGGCGGACGCATCGTCAACTACGGAGCCACCGCCGGCCCGCCGCCGAAGCTTGATCTCTTCAAGGTCTTTTGGAAGCAACTCCGGCTACAGGGGTCGACGATGGGCTCACCGGCCGATTTCGCGGCCATGGTTGATTTCGTCGAAACGCACGGCATCAAACCGATCATAGACGACACCTTCCCCCTCGGCGACGGCAATCGCGCGATAGAGCAGATGAAGACTTCACCCCAGTTCGGCAAGTATGTCTTGACTGTCGAATGAGGGTGGACTGAGAGTGCCCATCAAAATGAATCGTCGCACTGAAAACGAGCGTTTCTTGAACCATTTTTCTTGCTGCTGTCGCAGCAACTGTAGGATCAAGGCAGCCGCAGTTGTCTGTGTCTGGCAAGGAAGGCGAAGCAGGCCGTCCGAGGACGGTCGATGGAGCCTGACCCCGTCCAGACGCA
>JADFHU010000690.1 GCA_022567055.1 Planctomycetota bacterium | reverse complement strand
TCCGTTGATCGTAGACCTTCAGCGGCGTGTGCAGGAGCGGCCCTGAGACGGCCTTGCCTATCAGGGGCCACCAGAGGCTCTCCGTCTCCCGGTCCCACAGGACGAAGCCATCTTGACCGTTCCACACCTGCGGATCGTGGTAGGTGTAGCCACTCAATGCGAAGGTGTGAACCCGTCCGTCGATGCGGCGATGGTAGATAGCCCCCAAATCGGCCAGCACGCAGTAGGCCGCAAAGATCGGCTCGCCACCCACTACGTCGTTCACGACCTCATGGTCTCTGAGCAGGTCGAGGGGATAGGCCTTGACCTCCTCCCCCACCTGAAGTCCGAGCACGAAACTACCGTCGGTCAGCCAGCGATCCGTCTCGGCGGCCGAGGTGAACTCAGGGACAAGGAGGGCGGAAAAAAATTCTCTTCCGAGCCGGTAGTGGAACTGATTCGGATCGAGAATGAGGTTGTCCACCCGAAAGTGCTGATTCGGGTCATCGCCACCCCAGAGATACGTGGCGTCCCCCTGCTTGATTAACTTTCGGCTCTTCCGTGCAGCACGATGCTCCTTTCCATCGTCTTTCGATGAACAACCGGCACTGGTGAGCCCCAGCACCAGGGCCGATAGCAACAGGACCGCCCGCTGGCGAAAAATCAATGACGACGTGGCAATGAGGGGTTTCATGCAACGTTCCCGGTTTCTGACAAGACAAGGCTGTGTCGGAAAACTCGATCTGGCTTCGAGCGGCCCTTTTTCTTAGCTGTTCGAGGCTGCTATCGCAGCAAGGGCTGCACGAAGGAAACAGGGTTGTCCGCCTGGCTGCATCCGACTCCATCGACGGTAAAACCAGTATCGCCTGCTTCGTCGTCTTTGCCAGGCAAAAAAATGACTCGCTCTCGGTGCGACGATCATTTTGCGTAGGGGCTCTTATTTTGAACGCCGCATGTCGGGCAAAGGTTCCGATGTGAGGTATGGATCTCTGTGCGGGAGAAGCTCGTCCCCCTGGGACGCCGTCCACCTCGCCAAGGCGCTTCTCAGTTTCGCAAGCTTCTGCCGGTAATCCGAGTCCTCGGCCAGATTGTCGAGTTCGAAGGGGTCCCGGTCCAAATCGAACAACTCGAATTCCGGACGTGTGTAGTAGCGCTTGACCGTGGCGGCGGCGCGGGGGTCGGATTTGGCGGCTTCATCCCAGGAATCCCAGAAGGCGCCGGCGCCATCCTTGCGGTGGCGATCGGAGTGATTGGTGTGCCAGGCGTCCGGTCGCAAATTGTGGATGTACTTATATTGGCCCATGCGTACGCTACGGATGGGGAAAATATTCATGGCTCCGTCCCCCGTGTGCGTGGTAAAGATCTTGTCCCGGTGCGCTTTTGTCTTCCCCAGCAGTACCGGGGCGAAGGATTTACCATCGATGTCCCCGGGAACATCGCCGCCCGCCAGGTCGATGAGCGTCGGCAGGATGTCCACCCAACTCACCATGGCGTCCGTACGGCGACCTGCCGCGATGTGTCCGGGCCAGACGACAACAAGGGGAATACGCGTCCCCGAGTCATAGAGATTCCATTTGCCCAAGGGCCATTGCCCCCCATGGTCACTGGTGAAGAGGAAGATGAAGTTCTCGCCGAACCGTTTTTTCGCAAAGTCGTAGATCCGACCCATCTCTTCATCCATGCCGGTAATGTCTGTGAGGTAACGGGCCCAATGCTCGCGCGTTTCCGATGTATCGATGAAATGAGAGGGCAGAGTCACACGCCGGGGATCGTAGGTGCTTTCCCTGCTCCAGGCCACGTGCGGACGACGATCGCCGACCATAAGACAGATGGGTCCGTCTCGCTCTTGATCTGCAAAGTGGGCCCGCACATGTTTCGACATTTCCCTGGGTTGCGGTGAGTTGTAGTCACAGCCTGCGAAACTGCGGCGGCCGTGCGCCACCTTGCCGAAGGAGGCGATGTGGTACCCCATGGCCTTCAAGAGGGGCATGAGGAAACGCGTGCCCTTCTTGGGTTGGCTGTGGTTGGGGTGGGCCCCGTGCCGCGCCGGCATGAGGCCGGTCAGCAGCGAATAGCGATTGGGACAGCAACTCGGCGAGGCCACATAGGCGTTGTCAAAGGTCATGCCGGCCGCGGCGAGCCTGTCCATGGTCGGGGTCCTCACCTCCTTCGAGCCGTGAATCGATGTCTCCAGCCGGCCCAGATCGTCGGAGATGAACACGACGATGTTCGGCAGCTCGGCGGCCTGCAGAGACCAGGGCACGAGAACGACCAGCAGAACAAGCAACACAGTGTCGCGAATCAGGGTGCCCCTGCATTCAGTGGATGTCTTCATTCGTTGATCCTCGATGGCCTTTTTGGGCTTGGTTCACAAGAGTGTGCATATGGGTAACAGTCCGTCTGATCTGTTTTCGTGCTCGTGCTCAGCGAAGCGGTACTCGTAATCGTAATCGAGAACGCCGAGAAGCCGATTACGATTACGAGTACGAATGCGATTCCTACGTCGAGTCGTGTAACCCAGAATTGAACCAGGCCCATTTCTTTGGCCTTTCAATGCTGCTATCCCAGCAAAATGTTGACAAAGGAAGCCACTGTTTTCGATAGCAAAATGGGACCTCTAATCCTCAGATAAGGACTCCCGTGGCAGTTAAGTCGATAAAGTATAAGGACTTGCTCAGGTCCGACCCGGGAGGGGAGGGGAGTGGAAACGGATTTGGGGCTGGCTAATCTGCCCTCCCGTTAACGGATGGGTGTTACAGCAGGCTGAACAAGGACAAGTTTGCCCCTTGCTCCCTCCATGGGCATTGCAGTCGCAAGCCGAACAAAGCGTTGCACAGCGACGCGGTAAAGCGCTTGCGTGAACTCGAGGGTAACCGAAAAGGAGACTGCATGAAAACCCTCGGATTAATTTGAGTAACCCTTCCGGTTTGGTTCTCCGGGACAACGCTCGTGTACACGCAGAGGGTGGGCATTGAATGGGATAACCTGAACCGGGAGGGCAGAATACGACCGTGCTGCTGTTGTCGCCCAGAGAGCACTCGAAGTAGCGGAACAGAATGTAGGCCCGGACCATCCCTCTGTGGCCACCGGTTTGAGAATCGGGCGGGCCTGCGTAGAGCTGCGAGAGGAATCTGAGGCGAATCGAGGAGGCCGAGAAATTGGAACGGCGCGCGGCTCAGACTCGCACGATGAAGCGATGATGAAATCGGCTAATAATGATGTGCACGTCAAAACCTCGAAGTTGTTTCAGTCAGGTGTGAAAGATTCGAATCTCGAAAGACCAAGTAACTAAGAGATCGCCAAGAAAACAGCGGCTTCCGTGGTACAATCCTGGCTGCGATAGCAGCAGTATTAAAGAACCACGAAAACAGCGGCTTCCGTGGCACAATCCTCGCTGCGATAGCAGCATTATAGAGGAACCACGAAATAACCTGGACTTT
>JADFHU010000689.1 GCA_022567055.1 Planctomycetota bacterium | reverse complement strand
ATGTAGCGGTATCGCTTGTCGCGGACGGCGCGGATGATGTCGTAGCGCTCATCCATCCGGTCTCGGGCTCCAAACACATAGTCACGGGGCGCAGGCAAACTGTCCCCCAAGAAGGGCCGACCCTGCATATTGCCGGGGATCGGCACGCCTGCCAGCCGCAGCACTGTGGGTGCAAAATCGATGGAACTCACCAATCGATCGTCGATCGCGTTGGGCGTTCCCTGTCCATGCATACGGTATTGCGCCGGGATTCGCACCACCAGCGGCACGTGGGTACCTGAGTCATAGAGCCAGCGTTTGGCCCGCGGGAGTCCTACGCCGTGGTCCGACCAGAAGAAGATGATGGTCTCTCCGTACAAGCCATCCGCTCTTAACTGGTCCATGAGATCGCCTGCCCATGCGTCCATGGCGGTGATCAATTCGTAGTTGCGTTTCCAATCTTCACGGACGATGGGTGTGTCCGGATAGTATGGGGGCAGATGCAGCTTGTTGGGGTCTTGCCGTTGATCGGGCGTAAACTCCTGGGTCACAGTTCTGTACTTGCTCTCTCTGGCGATGCCGCTCTCATGACAGCCGCCGAAATTGAATACCGCGAAGAAGGGCTGGTCGGTGCTCCGCTGGCGCCAGTGGGCCTTGCCGCTGGACTCGTCCCAGGCATCTTTTAGATCCTTGGTCTGGTAGTCGGTCTTGCTGTTGTTGCTGCAATAGTAGCCGGCCTGGCGCAGATAGGTCGTAAACGCCTTGATGGTGTCGGGCAGCTTGGCGCTAGAGCGCATGTGGTGGGTTCCCAAGGTGGTATGGTACATCCCGGTGATGATGCCCGAACGGCAAGGGGCACAGACACCCGCAGCCGTAAACGTATTCACGTAGCGCACGCCTTCTGTTGCTAATTGATCAATACGTGGCGTCTTGGCAAAGGGGTCGCCAAAGCAGCCAATATGGGGGCTGATGTCTTCGCAGGAGAGCCAGAGAATGTTAGGTCTCGATGCTGCAGCCTGGGCGGCGGACAGCATGCCGATGACAAGCGCAACGCATGCCGTCAGCGTTTTTGATGCAGTCCTCTTGTTCATACTCATATACCCTCTTTCTAGAACTGCGGCATTTTCCATTCCTTGTGGATCTCGCGGTTATGCCATGTGTTCTTGCTATTGGGCGATGGCGTCGACTTGACTGGGGCGCTTTGCTTCTTCGAGAGCCTGTCCGTGTTCTTGGCCATCTCATGCCACTGTGCGGCGAGTTGCTCGACCTTCTCGGGGTAGCGGGCAGCCAGGTCATTCTGTTCGCCTCGGTCTTGGGCAATATTGTATAGCTCCCATTGGTTCCCGTAGAAGCTCACAACTTTCCAGTCGCCCTGACGCAGTGCGCGGCAGCTTGAAAACTGAAAGTAGAGTTGATCGTGGCCCGGCCGCCCTTTGCCTTTGAACAGGGGAAGCAGCGATTTCCCCTGGAGCGCTGCGATTTTCCCGTCTGTCGGATACTCGGCATCGGCCACCTCGATGCAGGTTGCCATGATGTCGATCAAATGTCCGGGACTGCGGACCCATGATCCTTCATGCCGCAGTTGCCCCGGCCAGTGGACGATCAGCGGCGAGGAGATGCCGCCTTCGTGCTGCGTTTGCTTGTAGTGGCGTAACGGCGTGTTGCCGACCGTTGCCCAGCTTGCGTCATAAAGATAGAAGGATTTGCCCTGCCAGGGTGGAATATCGAGTCTCTTGCTCCGCTCGAAAGGACAGGCCCCGTTGTCTGAGCAGATGATGATGAGGGTCTTGTCGAACTGCCCCTTGCGCTTGAGGTAGGCGATCATGCGCCCGATGTTCTGGTCGACCCGGTCGACCATGGCGGCGAAGATGGTCATGCGGAAGCTTTCGAACTCACGCTCCTCTTTGCTGAGCTTTTCCCAGCTCGGCATGTGTTTCGGCAGGGGTGGCAATTCCATGTCACCAGGGAAGATTCCCAGTCGCTTTTGCTTGGCGAAGCGGGCCGCGCGGATGGCCTTCCAGCCGGCATCATAACGACCCAGGTATTTCTCGATGTCCTCTTTGGGTGCCTGGAGAGGATAGTGAGGGGCGTTGAAGGCGATGTAGTGGAAGAAGGGCTTGCCACTCTCCAGGGCCTCATCGATAAACCGCATGGAATAGTCGACGTTGGCGTCGGTGGTATAGAAACCCTCGTGGAATTCATCCCATTTTTTGCCATTGAGCCGAAAGGTGTTGTCGCCGATGAAGAAATCGGTGGCCCCGGAGAGATGGCCCCAATAACGTTGAAAGCCAAAGTCGGTGGGTTGCTGCGAGAGATGCCACTTGCCCGCCATGGAGGTGAAGTACCCTGCCCTGCCCAGCACCTCCGCGATGGTGGTGGCACGGTTCAGTTTTTGACTGCCGGCCTGGTTGCAGTAGAGGCCGCTCAAGAGGCTGACCCGCGAGGAGTGACATTTAGCCGTATTGTAGAACTGCGAGAATCGTAATCCCTCTTCGGCCAATCGATCGATATGCGGCGTTTCGATCTCGCTGCCGTAGCAACCAAAGTCGGCGAAGCCTAGGTCATCGACCATCATCAGCAGTATGTTGGGACGCTGCGGCGCGGCATGGGCTGTGGCGGCCAACGCAAGGGTGACGGTTAGAGCTAGATATCTCATTCTTTTTCCTTTCCACTTGGGAGGGGTCAGCACCGCGGCATAGTCCAGGTCACGATCCGAAGAGCACGCAGATCGGTGATGGGACCATGACCATGGTGCGGGTGTAGGTCAGTTCGCCGGTGTCGGTGTCGATGGCAAAGACGGCGAGGGTGTTGCTGTCACGGCCGGCGGCCAAGAGCCATTTTCCCGTGGGATCGATGTTAAAGTTCCGCGGCCAGCTTCCGCGGATCGGCTCGCGTTCGACGAACCGCAGTCTCCCATTCTTGGCGTCGATGGCAAAGGCGGTGATGGTGTCGTGGCCGCGGTTCGCAGCGTAGAGGAATCGACCGCTGGGATGAACGCGGATCTCCGACGCGCTGACAAACATCTCCTTGGCTTTCTCCCCAACCGGAACGGTGGGAATCGTCTGAAACGGGGTCATTCTACCCTGCGCGACATCGTAGGCAAAGGCGGTGACCGACAGGTCCAACTCGTTCAAGACGTAGATGAACCTGCCGCTGGTGTGAAACTTCATGTGCCGCGGGCCGCCGCCGGGCGGCAGTTGGCCATATCCGTGGAACTTCAGATTCGCCTGCTCGGCGTCGAGTTGATAGATGGCGACTTTGTCCAGACCCAGGTCGGGTACGAAGACAAAGCGGTTGTCCGGTGACGTGCCGACCCAATGGGCGTGTGATTTGTCTTGGCGACGAGCCACGACGCCCGAACCGCCTTCGTGCTTGATCAGCTTTGACCGGGGGCCGATCGACCCGGCTTCTGTGAGCGGAAAGATGGCTATCGATCCACCGCCGTACTGGGCGGACATCAGGACC
>JADFHU010000688.1:1654-3447 GCA_022567055.1 Planctomycetota bacterium | reverse complement strand
GTTAGTCCACCATTGATTATGCCGACATAAACTGAGCAATCCAACTCTAGGGTTAATTGGATTTGGAATCAGAACGGAAAGGACACAGACATGAGGACCCGAATGAAACCGCTGCCGTTGTGCCTGTTTGCGATTTTGCTGCTGACCTCGTGGACCGCGGCAGCTCAGGCCAACATCATCTACGTCGATGACACCGCTACCGGGGCAAGCAACGGAACATCCTGGTTCCACGCATTCCATTTTCTGCAGGACGCACTCGCCCAGGCTGTGTCGGGAGACACGATCCGAGTCGCCCAAGGCACCTACCGTCCCAACCAAGCCGACGGCCCCGTCGATACGACCCGCACGGCAACCTTCGAACTGAAGGATGGCGTCTCCCTGCTGGGCGGATTCGCCGGCTATGGCTCCTTCACGCCCGATGTCCGCAACATCTCTCAATACGAGACCATTCTCAGCGGTGACCTCGACGGCGACGATCTCTACGTGGATCCGGACGACTGGAACGCCCGACTCTATTTCAGCGAGGCAACTCGTCAGGACAACGCCTACAGCGTTGTCACCAGCAATGAAAATAAGTCAAACGCAGTTCTAGATGGTTTTACCCTCTATGGCGGCAATGCCGATGGCGGGAACGAATGGCCCTTACGAGAGAGTCGGGGCGCCGGCCTGTTCATTTATAGGGGAGGGCCGAAGATCCGACACTGCAAGTTCAATCTGAACACCGCACATGAGGGTGGCGGTGCGGCCTACGTCTATGCGGCCGCAGCCACGATAACCCAGTGTACCTTCATCCAAAACTTCAGCGGAAGGTACGGTGCCGCGATCTTCAACAACGGTCGAGCCAGCCCGGTCATCGCCCATTGCATCTTCGAGGACAACCGAGCCCATTTCCAGGCAGATGGAGGCGCTATCTATAACCAAGGCAGCGATGTCGGCGTCAGCCATTGCCAGTTCTACCACAACGATGGTGGCAAGAATGGTGGGGCCATTAAATCGGTTCGCACTGATCTCGTGGTCACGGACTGCGTGTTTGTCGGGAATTCCTCCGGTAGCGCCGGTGGCGCGATGCAAAACGGCCGCGACTCCACCGTGACCATCGAAGACTGCGCATTCTACAACAACGAGGCCGGTGACGCCGGCGCTGTGGAGAACTACTACTGCACGGCCACCTTCATCGACTGTGTCTTCAACGGCAATGTGGCGTACAGCGACGATGGGGGTGCCACCCACAATCGCTCGAGTACATGCACCTACATCAACTGTGTTTTGAGCGGTAATAGTGCCGGCGAAAAAGGGGGCGGGATGAGCAGCTTTGACTCGGACGTCACCCTCATCAATTGCTCCTTCGCCAACAATTCGGCCCTACACGGGACCTCCCTCTCAACAGACAATTGGAAGGGTCCCTCCGATCGAAGTCATGTCAAAATCCGCAACACGATCCTCTGGGACGGGGCAAACTGTATCGACAACAGCGACGGCTCTCTGATAGAACTCTCTTATTCCAACACCTCCTGCCCGGCCTCCGGTCCCGGCGTGGTCCATATGGATCCGCTGTTTGTAGACGCCCTGGGGTTTGACTATACGGCAGGTACAGAAGATGACAACCTGAGACTCCGAGGGAGTTCGCCCAGCATCGACGCCGGTGAGAATTTCGCCGTGCCCTTTGACATCACGAGGGACCTGGATAGGAAGTCGCGGTTCCAGGACAATCCCCTGGTCATCGATACCGGCAACGGCAGCCCGCCCATCGTCGACATGGGCGCCTATGAGTATGGCTCCTCCAGCGCCCCACC
>JADFHU010000688.1:0-1644 GCA_022567055.1 Planctomycetota bacterium | reverse complement strand
ACCTCACCGCCCCCGCCGCCACCCGGTGGCAATCATGCCCCCATCGCCAACGCGGGTGCGGATCAAACGGTGTATACATCGCTTTACGGCATGGCCTCCGTCGTATTGAACGGGTCGGCCTCATACGATCCGGACGGCGATCCGCTCAACTATTCCTGGAACTGGGTGATCAATGGCATTCCCTACTATGCCGACGGCGTCAATCCCACCATTACGCTTCCCCAGGGTCAACACGTGATCAACCTGATCGTGGGTGACGGCAGTCTGACATCAGCCCCCGATTCAGTGGTCATTACGGTGCTGACGGCTCTGGACAGCCAACTCTGGTTGTACCCCTA
The DNA here is from genome assembly GCA_022567055.1 of Planctomycetota bacterium. Classification (GTDB taxonomy): domain Bacteria; phylum Planctomycetota; class Phycisphaerae; order Sedimentisphaerales; family Anaerobacaceae; genus JAIPFM01. The sequence goes on along the minus strand of JADFHU010000688.1, from coordinate 1,306 downwards.
CACCCTCCAAAAGGGAAACTGTGGTTCATCCTACGTGATCGCCATGGTCCGCCTCTATGGGACCTATGAGAATCAGGTTGATGTGGCCACCCCCATGACCCTCAATCCGGCTGGCGTTCAATCGTATTACCAGTACACCTTTGAAACGAACGACGGCACGGTCATGACCACCATCGTCGGGCTCTTTGACAAGGCCCAGCTGACCGCCACCTTGCCGGTCAACAGCATATCTGACCTGACCGTCGTTGGCAAACTCAAGTCGGGTCAATCCTTCCAAGGTACGGACAAGATCCTGGTCACCCAGTGCCCCTAACAGTCTCAGCCGGGAACACGAATTCAGAGGCCACAGTTCATTCGTTGACTGTGGCCTTTTTTCTTGGGGCACCAAAGATCCATGCCGTGAGAACACTCGCTGCCCAGCAACTTTGGGGGAAAGCTCGAGGCCCACCGCAACCTCGATAAGATATTTGACATTTCTTGGAAATGTGGTCACACTACGGTCGGTCTCTTTTTGGATCTGGGGTTATTATAGGTGTGAGGTCATTGACGTTTTGCGATGCCCGTTTTGCATGACAGACCAGGACAGGGTCGTTGACTCGCGATCAAGTGATGGGGGACGCACGATTCGACGACGTCGCCTATGTCTCTCATGCAAACGCCGGTTTACGACCTATGAAAAAACAAATGACGGTTTCAAACTGACGGTCATCAAGCGCGACAAGAGTCGGGTCCCCTATTCGCGCGATAATGTGTTGGCAGGATTGGAAAAGGCGTGCTACAAGAGACGGGTCTCGGCAGAGCAGATCCAGGGCATCGCCGACAAAACCGAAGAGTACATTTTTCGACGCTATGACAAAGAAGTTCCCAGCACAGTGATCGGTGAGCTGGCGATGAAGTATCTGCGTGCCGTCGATAACATCTCCTATATTCGTTTTGCAAGTATTTACCGTGAATTTGCGAGCGCTGCGGATCTGATCAAGGAAGTGACCCGGGCGATTGACGAAGCAGAACCCCTGGAGCAGTTGAAGTTTTTTGATGAATAGACACAGCATGGAGGCATGTCTTTCTCATGGCCCAGCAGTTGGAAGTGACTAAAACAGATCAGTCGGTCGAGGAATACCTATACACGAAGGTATTGGGCACCCTCAACAATGCCTTCGACCATGATGGGCTCTCTGACGTCTTTCTCGCACAAGAACTTGCCGACGTCGTGACCTACTACCTCTACCATAACGAAACCACGCCCAAGAAGGTTGTCTCCAGCAGCGAAATCCTATCCGTCGTTAAAGTCGTTCTGACTACGACC
>JADFHU010000687.1 GCA_022567055.1 Planctomycetota bacterium | reverse complement strand
GCCCATGCCTCTGACGCCGATGCAACCCATCGTGATTTGCTTGGAGGGAGCATTCTCTCCCAGTACGGACGACGGCAGGATCATCGGCACCGCTGCCGTCGCCAGGAACTGTCGCCGGGTGGTTGGATGGGTCTTTCTGTTACTCACTGTCGGGTCTCCTAATAAGAGTGCCTATCAAAATGAATCGTAGCACCGAAAACGAGCGTTTCTACGACTGGCAAGGAAGGCGAAGCAGGCCGTCCGAGGACGGTCGATGGAGCCTGACGCCGTCCAGACGCAGAAAAAGCCGTTTGAATGCAGAGTCAATTTGCGTAGGTGCTCTAAGTCCTCGTAACCGCTAGCTGATCATTTTAAATTAAAGATGAACCGCAGAATATCCAACAAGGAATGTCCAATGATGAAGTAAACAATCCTTCGTCATTCTGCTGTTCCTTGTTCGATATTCTACTGTTCAATCCACACCTGCCTGTCATCGGAGTCCTTCCTGCGACCGGCGCCCAGGCTAGATCTTTGCCAATGGTATCAGAAGAAAGCAGATCCAACAATCCCCCATCGAGTATGATCGGAAGCAAAAGGATATTGGCATGCAGTACCACTTATGGTACCTTATTAATCATTATAGACGTCCTTGGGAGCCACAAAATGCAAGAATATAAAGCCATAATCAAACATGAAGAAAAATGGTGGTATGGATGGGTCGAAGAGATCCCTGGTGTCAATTGCCAAGAGGAATCTGAAGAGCAGCTAATGCAATCACTCCGGACAACGCTCCTCGAAGCCATCGAGTTCAATCGTGAGGATGCCCTGAAATCTGCCTCTGGCAACTTTACAGAGGTCGGTACGCGGATTTCGGTATCACGTGAAGTGTTACATACTTTTGATAGATCCAAAACGCGTACAGAGAATTGATTGGGGGAAAGGTTTCTCTCGCAAAGTAACGTGTAGTATTTCTTGAGTCATCTAGCTGACTGCAATCGCGTCTCCGGTTCTATAACAAACTCCAGCGTCGCTTTCTGGTATTTCTCCCTCTTGACTACTTTCTGCAGTTTTAGCAATGTCTCATAAGGCTGCGACACGAGCGATGCGTTGACCAGCCACACGGGGATGGCGCCACCAGGATCGCTGAGGTTTTGGTAAACGATTTCTATGTTCCCATCTTTTTTGGGCGTGAATTGCCAAACCCCTTCGATCCGTTTGACTCGGGTGATGTTTTTCTTCTCCTTGATGCGGTCTGGTTTGCCGGTCTGCTTGATGGTGACCACCAATGTGTCCCGATCTTGGGAGATTAGATTATGGACGATTGAATCCCGGTCTGATACTGGCCAGGGGGCTTTGCTTAAGGAGTACGTGTAGAACTCTTTTGCACTGATCTGTTTGAGCACTGCAGTTTCGCTGCAGTTTGCCACCCAATCTGGAGCTGCCGCGGCATCACTCACCAGGACGACCAGGCTCGTCAGGGAAGCCTTGATGGTGACGACGCCTTTGAACTCTTTGAGATCCGTGCCCTCGACCTTCCGGGTGTAGACCTTTATATTCTTTTCATCCTTGGCCAGTATCCACTTAGCCTCTATTTCGTCAGTAGCGAATAATGCCGAACAGCATACGGCCAGAAGTAAGCTGGGGATCATTAATGTTCTCATAAGATGAATCTTTTTTTTACCGATAGGGACAGGACAATTGATTTTTATCGACAGGCGTGATTATACCAACTAAGCGGCCGCGCAGAAATAACTTCCCATTTATAGGGGCAATCAACCTTCAAGGGTACGAAAACCCTCTGGCACGGTTTCGACCGTTATGACTTCCTTGTAGACGAGGACACTCTGGTCATCACACAGATCAAAGCCGCGGAAGACGAAAAAAGAGAGACCCACCGCCAGGTGACTAGATTTCACCATACAAAAAGACAGCCAACCCATTGAGAATTGAGAATTTCAAATTGTTCACCCATCCCCAATTCTCAATCTGCACTTCTCAATTCTCAATTTCCACTTCCCCCACTTACTGAATTCAGTAGCCCGTTGTTTTGGGCGTTTTTGGCACCAGAAGGCGGTGAGATTAATATCAAAAACGGTGTGCCTCCGTCCAACATTTGTGGTAGTATCGATCCACGGTTTAATGGCAACACAAGTCCTGTCGAGACAAGACACACGGAAGGTGTGGGATAGGATCCACTCGGACCAAAAAACCAGAAACCGGTTGTGGAGTTCATGCAGCGATGAGTAAACCGCAACATTGCATAACTATCATGGTATGCCTTCGGCATACGTAAGGTGTTTTTACCACAGAGGACTCAGAGGACACAGAGAAGCTATCGCTGAAGATTTCCTCTTGCTTTTCTCTGTGAACTCTGTGCTCTCTGTGGTGCATCATAAAACCTCACCGAAGGTGAGATCTACAATCAGTACACTGATGTGAGCCATACACGCCATGTACAATGAATGTCCTTATTTCAAGAAGTTCTTAGTGTTCAAGTATGCAGCCTAAGGGTAAACCCGTGCAAACAATCCTTACGATCGCCTATCTGACTTGCTTGATCCTGCTTAGCGGTGTCGCCGGGGCGGACGATAAAAAGCCCCATGCCGTGCTCGTGGTGGGAACGTTGCACTACTCGCCGGAGCTTACCATGCCGGTCTTCGCTCGGGAGTTGGAGCGCTTTGGCTTTCGCACCACCGTTGTCATGGGCGCAGGTAATCCCGAGAAGAAGACTGAGAATGTTTTGCCCGGCATCGAGGTCTTGAAAGAAGCGGACGTAGCGATCTTCTTCATGCGCTTCCTGCAACTGCCGGATCATGAGTGGCAACCCATTGAGGATTACCTCAAGAGCGGCAAGCCGGTGATCGGGCTGCGCACGGCCAGCCACTCGTTCAAATACGACAAAGATCATCCGCGTTTCGATTGGAATGATAATTTTGGGCGGCGGGCACTGGGCACTCCCTACATCGTGCATCAGGGCGGGACGACCGCGATCAAGGTGGTGCCGAAACACAGGTCGCATCCCATCATGAGCCATGTCGCCAAGACCGAATGGGTGTCGCCCGGTACGCTTTACTTGACGCGTTTGGAAGGTGGATGCATTCCACTCGTTACGGGCACTGGACAAGGAAAGGCCCGCCTGCTCGAAAAGCGATTCGGCTCGATTCAGGTCAACGAGTCCGAAACGGATATCGTGGCCTGGGCCTGGGAAAACGAATGGGGCGGCAAGGTATTCGGAACTTCCTTCGGGCATCCGGGTGATTTTGCCGAAATGGCTTTTACCCGCATGCTGGTGAACAGCGTCTGTTGGGCAGTGGACATGCCGCTGCCCGGAGCCGATGTGAGAATCTCCACCTGGCAATTCGAACGCGTGGACAAAAAGAAGAAGTAAGCATGAGCATTTATAAAACACTGGGCTTTGTCGGAAGACTCCGTCGTCTGCCCGCGAGCGAGTCATTTTTTCGCCTTGCAA
>JADFHU010000686.1 GCA_022567055.1 Planctomycetota bacterium | reverse complement strand
AGTTGCCTTCTACTTTACCCTCATCAATGTCCTTTAAGATGGCCTCTTTGCCTTCTCGCGTCCCCACAAACCATCCGCGACAGAGTTCATCATGCAGTCTCCTCTGCTTCTGACGGTTGCGTTCATAATGCATGGCCAGGTACTTGTGATACTGGCGCATTCCGCCTGCCGTCGGCTGCAAGTTTCCAGCCAGAGCCAGCCAATTCCTATTGGCCAAGCACGCCGGTCGCTTCTTTCGGAAGAATTTGGGAAAGCTACCCAGGGAATGCTGTCGCAACTCATCCACACCCACAATACCGGCGCGAACGGGGTTGAGATGGATGTAGTTGACCAGCAGAAAGAGATAGCCGGCATCCTCGACAAGCAGGGCCTTGTAGCGTCCCTGAAACACGTGTCCCCGTTGACGCACCAGACGATTGAAGCGATTGCCGAAGGTGCTTTGCAGCCACTGCATACCGACCACCAGATTGGCTTCAGGCGTCTCCATCGCGAGATGATAGTGGTTGGACATGATGACGTAGGCATGCAGAATCCAGCCAAAGCGAGATGCAGCCGCAAAGAGCACCTCCTCGAACATACCACCGGCGCCATCAACGCTAAACAGGTCCTCCTGGTAGTTGCCACGATTCAGAACATGATAGACGGCACCTTCATATTCGATGCGTGGCTTTCTAGGCATGGCAGATACGCTACGACACAGCCCGTGGTCTGTCAACTGCAAAAAACTAAGCCTGACCCTTCTACTGCCTCAGAATGTAAGCTTAGCAAGAATGAATGGGAGTTGAAACCACCTCAAAGCGTAATTGCCTCCCGCAGCACAGAGTATTTCCCTTAGGGACCGGCAAGAAATAACTTGGACTTTTGAACGCCCAATTGCACCCCATCTTTGATCGCTTCTCAACCGCGAAATCCGCGACGTAGAACAGCTACGCCTGTGGTTTCGCTCAATCGGGTGCGACCCAATATGGGGCACACTTGGACCCCAAATTGTCCAACTTATTTCTTGCCGACCCCTTAAACATGTTCTCAAGACACCAGGAGATGCTGCACTGTAGAGACAGTTTTGACAAGAAGGCTAGGCCTCTCTTTGGAGTTGGGTGGTTCCCCTCTTGCTGTCGCTATGCGGTTTCGGCAGCCTGTCTATCGGGTCGCTGGGCCTCCGCCCTTTTCTCATCGCAGAGGATTCTTCTCTGCCTGCCTTCAGCGCCGAGCTTCGAGGTGATTCGGTAATGTGCGATGGTTTGGTCTAGGCTCAGTTCTCACTCGTGGAGAGTTGCTTACGCACATGGTCGAAGAAGTTCTCGAACAGGACGACGTGATCGGGTCAATCGGCGGCGCGGAAGCCGCCTCTGCGCCGAGTCCCGGTAATGAAACAGAAGATGTGTCCCGGGATGTGGTGCTAAGCTGGACCCCCGGTTCGTTTGCCGTAACGCATGATGTCTATTTCGGTAATTCCTTTGACGACGTCAATGCTGCCGATCCCGCGCTCAAAATTCAACTTCAAAAGGCATTTTCAAAGTATGCTGGTGCTGTTGTGGTGATTGAGACCGGAACCCATTCTCCCTGGGTCAGTCGCGAGCTGAAAGCCTTGGGTTGCAAGGTTCTGGTCGCCAATGCCCGCAAGGTCCGGGCCATCTGGGCTCGCTCCCAGAAGACCGATGTCAAGGATGCCGAAATGCTGGCACGTATCGCACGAATGGATCCGAAGCTGCTTTATCCGATCCATCATCGTAGCCAAAAGGCACAGGTTGATCTGGAGCAAATCAAGACCCGTGATCTACTGGTCCGTCTACGAACCGACCGGGACAATACCCTTACCTTATGACGTACGATCTGACTCCAGACGATCCTCCGGGGTCAAAAAAATACAAAAAGTTGTCCAATTTCGACTGCCACTAGAGTATAGTAGATTACGTGGAACAAAACGGTGTCAGAAGGGTGTTAGCAAACTGGATGGTTCTACTGCCAGAGACAGTCATGATAAGACCTTGCGGAATAGGTTGTTTCTAAAGCGATGCCTGTCTACTGAAAAACGTATCTTATTCTATATGCTCAACTTAGCACATAGTTTTTCCGATGCGGAGGAAATCATGGAGGAGGCGTCGACTTACAAGGAGGCCTCGCCCCAGACCTCAGAAACTTCAGGATATGAGGACGGTCGCGTCGATCGTTAGACGACTTTCATGTAAATTGTGCAGGAGGAATATGATGTGTAGAAAACTTTTTTATCTAATATCTTGCGTATGGGTATTGGCCTTGGCCACCAGTGCGTCAGCCGATCTGGTGGCACACTGGACCTTTGATGAGGGCTCCGGTACCGTCGCTGCAGACTCAAGCGGCAATGGATACGACGCGGTCTTTTTCGGCGCGCCGGTATGGGCAGAGGGAGTCTACGATGGTGCTCTGCAGTTTGGTGACCTCGATTATGTGGAAGCAACCGGATATGTGGGGATTACGGGCAGCGACCCACGAACCATTACAGCGTGGATGAAGACCTCAACGACCGGCCAGCAGAATCTCATCACCTGGGGGGAGAACATTGCCACTCAGAAATGGCGTATTCGCATCGAGGCCACCAACAACTCTCTACGTGTTGAGAACAATGGTGGCAATCATTGGGGGACCACCAATATTTCCGACGGTGAGTGGCACCATATCGCCGTGACCTTCGAGGACGACGGAACCCCGGATATCAGGGACTGCCTGCTTTACGTAGACGGCCAGCTTGAAGGAACCGCTGGCGGTGGAAACCAAGCCGTTAACACGAGTGCCGGAGGAATCGTTCGAATCGGAAAACAGCCCTGGAACACCAATTCTTTCGATGGATCGATCGACGATGTGCGTATCTATAACCATGCCCTTTCAGCCGATGAAATATTAGGATCAATGGTTAAGTTTTCTAGTGGAATTGCGAGTACGCCAATACCGGGAGACGGAGCCCTCGACATTCCCCGCGCAGTGGTCTTGCGCTGGGCCTCGAGTGAATTTGCCGCGACGCATAACGTGTACTTCGGTAACAGTCTTGCCGACGTAAACGACGCTGTCATCGCCGATGCGGTCAGCGCGGGTCAGACTGACAACACCTATGATCCGGGACGCCTTGCATTCGATCAGACCTACTACTGGCGTGTCGATGAAGTCAACAGTGCACCTGACCTTACGGTCTTCAAGGGAGACATCTGGAGCTTCGAGGTGGAGCCCTTCTCTATTCCTATCAGCAATATCACGGCCACGGCTTCCAGCGAATTCGGGGAGTCCCTGGCTGAGAAGACCAGCGACGGCTCAGGTCTGGTGGATGGTCTCCATGGCACCTCCGCTGGCGACATGTGGATCAGCACCGGTATCCCGGCTTCCATGGAGTGGGCCTTCGACCGGGCCTACAAGCTGCATGAGATGTGGGTATGGAATTCGAATCAGTTGATCGAGACCTTCATTGGATTCGGTGCCAAGG
>JADFHU010000685.1 GCA_022567055.1 Planctomycetota bacterium | reverse complement strand
TGCTACAAGCCATCAGCCTGGATCGCTTGGGGCATAAACACGAGGCGATCGAACAGTACCGCCAAGCTATCAAGCGGAATGTACGCGATGCCGAATCCTACCGCATTCGGATTGCCCAGTGCTTGTTTGCCGAAGGTGACGACGAAGCAGCCGTGATCGAGTTAAAGCAAATGCAATGGTCGCCGGAGGCACGCTTGCTGTTGAGCCGAGTTCTGATCCGCAGCGGCCGCGCCCGCGAGGCTCAAACAATCCGGCAAACGCTTCTGCAGGAGTTTGCCGAGGTAATTCTTGGGCGCCCCGATCCTCTTGGCGATGCTGGACGCGCCCTCGTAGCTCCCCGCCGGGAGTTTGGCCAGCTCCACCAACGCGTTTACGACCGATTTGCTTGTCTTACTTAGCATGGCAATTTCCAGCTAATCACATGGGATTATAGGAATAAAACTTTCACGCGTCAACCTTGAATATCAGGGAATTCCCTTATTTTTTCAACTGTTCGCGGCAAGGCTCCGATCCGTCCAGAAATGGTTTTGTGCGCGACAGGCGCATCGCCGATGTCATGCGGATTGGCCCTATAGGGGTCCAGGTGGAGGCGTCATCTGTGCGAGTGATGCGGTAAACGAACTCATGTCTTTGCCGAGCACGTCTCCAATCAGACAGTCGACAAGGGCGCCACGCTGTTCAGGAAATCGCTTGACAAATCCATCGAAGCTGAAGGCCGGGTCATAAAAGGCGTAGATGAGTCGTCGGATGACTTCGACGCCCTCCGACAGCACGGGTTCGAATTGCCCCAGTCGGGTCGCGGAAACATCGCCTGTCGCAAGCGCTTCCTGCACACAAGGGGCCGCCAACTCGGCCGATCCGAGCGCCAGGAACAGTCCGGACGAATAGATGGGGTCGAGGAAGGCCCGTGCGTCACCGAGCATCAGCCACCCCTCTCCGCAGGTCTGTCGATTGACGTAAGCCAGCGTTCGTCGCCCGCCGCGAATCGGCTTGACAAGCTGGGCTTGCCCCAGCCGCTCGGCAAGTGGCTCGCAGCGCTCGACTTCGCCGAGAAATACGCTGTCTCTATCATCGGTTTCACGAAACAGATATTCGGGCGATGCCACAACACCAACACTTACCATGTCGTCTGGCAGTGGGATGTACCAGAACCAACCATTGTCAGCGATTCGAAAGATGGTTGTCTCACCCGCATCGATTCCTTCAAGACGCGCGCCACCCCGGTAGTACGTCCAAATGGAGGCTTTCTTGAGTCCCGGCACCTCGCGCTTCAATCCGAGTTGACGTCCGATGAGGGTTGCCCCGCCCGACGCATCGATGACCACGGATGCATGGACCTCGTAGGGCTCAGCGTTTTCCTGAACGGCCCGGACGCCCACGGCACGCTCCTCTTCAAACAAAACCTCTTCAACACGTGTCTCTTCTCGGATTTCGACGCCCTGTTCCCTGGCGTGGTCGAGCAGCATCTTGTCAAATGTTGCCCGTTCGACTTGCCATGTCTGCGCGCCCGCGCCGGGAATTCTTTCCGAAAAGTAGAATGGAACTGATGTCTTCCCGGTACGCGAAACGAATCGCACACTGTGCTTTTCGGGAAAAGAGGAGCGTTTCAGTTTCGACAGCAGTCCCAGCCGCTCGAACGTCCCGTAGGTGTGCGGAATGAGTGACTCGCCAATGTGATAGCGGGGAAACTTGGAGCGTTCGAGGATTAGACAGCGGTGATGGTCACGAGCCAGAAAACTTGCCAGAGCCGCGCCCGCCGGGCCGCCGCCCACCACGACGACATCATAAGCGCCGTTTGAATCGGATGTATTTCGCATACTATTTTACTCCATCTGCTTATTGTGATTGAATGGCATCTAGTTCTATCTCAAACAATAAATCGTCTCGGCAGACCGTATTAAGTGTGGCGATGACGGGCAGCTCAGATAGGTATTCTTGGCAATAGTCATAAAACAACTGGGCATCCTGATGCCGGGACAGGTAGGCTACGGTCATGGTGACATCCGAAAAGGTGAAATTCTGTTTGCGAAAGAGGGCCTCCACCACCGCCATGGTTTGTTCTATCTGCCTGTAGGCATCTCCCTGGTAAACCGTCAGGCCGGCCCGGTCAATACTGGCGGTGCCGGAGACATAGAGCCGCTTTTCCTTGGGTGCTTGCAGCATCATCGCCCTGCTGAAATCACTGCCGTAATCACTGGCGGCATCCTGGAGTGGCGAGGGTACCGTGAAGGCACGGACATTATCCAGTTTCGGCTTCATTGCCAGCACCCCGGCTGTCAGGGCGGCCCCGTGCGGGTTCGCGCCACCTACACCGGTACTCGCCGGGCAGGATTGCTTGTCTATATTATTATTGGCAAAGAATGCACTCCGTGCCTGATTGAACCGAGGATACCAGCTAAGGATGTCATCGTTATAAAACCAGGTACGCACTATGTTGGTAAAGTTCATCCCAACCTGTGCGAGCGTCGTGTTGATCTCCTCAAGCAGCATGGTCGTCTGCTCGGCTTTACCGGCATCACCCAACTTCGGAAAGAGTCCTCCCAGTTTTAACAACTGGTAATCTTCCGTTTCGATGCAGCTGCCGACCACCCTTCCATTAGCTTTGAGATAGGTGACTTCCCCTTCGACGGCCCAGACATTCACACCGGCAAGCTGCGCTGAGCCCAGATTACAAACCGTCGTGATGGGCCAGGGGGCATCTGCCAGCGGAAACATGGCAAAGAGTTCGCTGCAATCACTTTCTGAAGTGAACATCTCTTGAGAAACGATCCTGAGTTTGTGCTGTTTTACATAAGCCAGCGTCTCCTCCATGGCGGCAGTGATCGAACCCCTGTCCTTGGCGGTTGCCGACACAAAATGTTCTTTTACAGAGCCATAGCGCTTCCTTACAGACACTTTGCCGTTATTGTTTCGGGCTACATCATTCATTCTATTCTGTCTTGTCCGCCGCGTCCGTCTGATTCGGATCTCCCTGCGAAATATCGTTGGGATCCATTTCCGTGAGCAAGGGGCCAGAACTCACACCCTCGGCCATCTCTGGACTCTCGGGATCGTTCTGCTGCTGGGGTTTGAAGAACTCCGTCACGGCGCCGAGACCCGCCAAAGAATCCATGAGGACATCCGCCAGTTCCTCAGGCACCGGCGCTCTGTGTTTCTTGCGGATCAACTCGACCATCTCCTCGTTGGGGACACCGTAATTGGAGATGGTCGGCGTGAGAATAAAGATGATCTCTTTGGCACGCTCCTCAAAATCCTTGCTGGAAAAGAGCACGCCGATGATCGGAATGTCTTTGAGAAAGGGGACGCCTCTCACCACGGACCGCCGCTCGGTCTTGCGGAGACCGCCGATGATCAAACTCTCGCCCTGGCGAATCCGGTTCTCCCCGTTCGTGATGGTTCGTTCGGTGATGATGGGGGTCTGCTTCACCCCCTCCGGCGTGCTCTTGGATCCGATCTGGA
>JADFHU010000684.1 GCA_022567055.1 Planctomycetota bacterium | reverse complement strand
GGACGAATCGCTCCTTCCCCCGCGCGACGGCGTGCCGATCCTTCCCCTGAAAGAAACCGCAACTGGGGCACTTCACGGTCTGCAGGCTGACATCCTGCGAGGGGATGGGATCGGGCGGCAGTTGGAAGTCAGACGGCGAGAATCCTCGATCGTAGCGGTAACCACATTGAGGACAGCGCAGTCGCCAATGGGCCCCTTTGAGCGTATCGGCCATGCTGCCCGTGGGGATACGAAAGGCCTCCATGACGAAGGCCCGAAACACAAAGGCCAGGATGAAGGCCGTAATGAGCCACTCGAAGGTATTGGCGATCTCTTTCGCTCTGTCTTTTCGTCTGCGTGTTCTGGTCGTTGACTCTGTCTTGGGTCGGCCCATTCGTTCCGTCCATCTTGTCGTTCTCTGCCTGGCGACGGGTGTTAACGCATCGGCTGATCCAATAACACGCGTGCGATTCTATTAACGCAAGCGTCGCCCATCGACTCGAACTCTTGCGGTGCAAGTTCTCTGAGAACAGGGACCGCATTATGACCGCAAAAGAACAGGCGGTCAATACGTTTTGAGGCCCATGCCGTGATCAGTAATCAGCAATCAGTGGTCAGTAATCAGTAACCGGGGGCCGGCAACCAGTGATCAGTGATCAGTGATCGGTAGTCAGTAGTCGGTAGTCGATAGTCGGTCCCCAGTCCCCAGTCCTCGGTCATCAGTCGCCGGTTCCCGGTCATCGGCCCGGCCTCAAGACTGATTACTGATTACTGATTACTGATTACTTTCCAGCATCCGGCTCTGACGTTGACAGCGCTGCCGGTAATCGGCATAATACGTCCCCCTTTGGCCGAAACGCAATTTGAGACTTTACTACCGGGGAATTTCCATGCTCGACCCAACACTGCTCGACGAGGCCAAGAAGCTCATCCTTGCCTCCCGTCGCATCATGGTGACGACCCATGTCAAGCCGGATGGGGACGCGGCGGGTAGTGTGGGCGGCTTGGTTGATGCCCTCAGATCGCTGGGGAAAGAGGTCGCCCCTCTGTTCCTCTCGGCCGTGCCCCACTGGTATGAGTTCCTGGTACGCCCTGAGACGCAAGTCATCGGGCGGGACCTGTCCATGGAGGCTCTGCTCCAGTCGGGCACGCGGGACATCGATTTGTTCATCATCCTCGACGCCAATAGCTGCAACCAACTCCCCGATATCGGAGCGTTTGCCAGCCAATCCGAGAAGCCGGTACTCGTGGTCGACCACCATGCCACCTCGGATGGACTGGGGTCTTTGGAACTGGTGGACACCGGCGCGGCGGCGACAGGTGTCCTGATCTACGAGTTGCTGACCGCATCCGGTTGGGAGATCACCGAGCGCATGGCGGAGGCCCTCTTCGTCGCGATGGCGACGGACACGGGATGGTTCCAGTTTGGCAATGCCGATAGTCGCATCTATCGCGCGGCCGCGGCCCTGATCGAGGCCGGCGCCCAGCCGGCGAAGCTCTATGAGGCACTCTATCAAAACTTTTCCTACGCCAGATTCATGCTGACCCAAGCCATGCTAAACACGTTGGAGCTCCACTTTGAGGACCAATTCGCCTATCAACAACTTCGCCGAGCAGATTTTGAACAGACGGATACCGAGCAGGCGGACACCGAGAACCTCATCAACGAGTGTCACCGCATCGCTTCGGTCAGGGCATCTGTCTTGCTGGTGGAACTGGAGGACGGACGGATCCGATGTTCTCTGCGCAGCCGGGGAAGCGTCGATGTGAGCAAGATCGCACACGCGTTCGGTGGCGGAGGTCACCAGATGGCCTCCGGGACGTTCCTGGATGGGCCGTTGGAGAATGCCAAGCAGGCCATCATCGAAGCATTCAGACCTTATTTTGAATAGCCTCAAGGAAGGGACTTACTGCTTTGGCACTGGTGACATTTTACTTTCAACTGCATCAACCCCTGCGACTCCACCCGGAGGGGACACCCTTGCTGTGGGTGCAGCAGAACGAGGAGGTCTTCCAGAAGGTCACGGAGAAGTGCTATCTGCCCGCGACGTTCCTGTTTACCGATATTGTTCAGTCCCATCCCCGCTTCAAGATCTGCATGAGTTTCTCGGGGACCTTTCTCGATCAGGCCGAGCGTTATCAACCCCATGTCATCGAAGCGCTCAAGGGGCTGTACGAAGCGGGCAGAGATCACAATCAAGTAGAGTTCTTGGAGGAGACCCATTACCACTCCTTGGCCTCGCTCTTTGAAGATGCCGATAAGGTCGAATTTCGCGAGCAGGTCTCTTTGCATCGGCAGAAACTGTATGAGTTGTTTGGTGTGCGTCCCACGGCGTTTCGCAACACCGAGCTGATGTACAACAACGATGTCGCCAATGTGGTCGCGGATATGGGCTACAAGATTATGCTCTGTGAAAAACGCGATGACATGTTCACGGCCCAAGGGCAGGAGCCCGTATCCCCCAATGCCGTTTTTCGCGCCAAGGGCAGGCGGGGCCGGGCGCGGCAGCTTCTGGTGTTGCCACGCAACCGTGAGCTGAGTGACGACGTGGCGTTTCGCTTTCCCAAGGAAGCCCTCACGCCCCAACAGTATGCCCAATACTTGGCCGATGTCGACGGCGAGGCCTTGCTCTTGGGCTATGACTACGAGCACATCGGCGAACACATCTGGGCGGACAAGGGTATCTTTGAGTTCTGGGATGAATTGGCCGGTGCCCTGGATCAGCATCCAAACGCCGTGATCGCCAACCCCACCGAGGTCGCCGAGTGTTTCTCCGGCGCCACCTGCCCAATCATCGACATCGGCGCCTATTCGACCTCCTCCTGGGCAGACGTGGAGCGGAACACCTTGGGCTGGCTGGGATCGTCTACCCAGCATACGCTCTTCAAACGCCTGCAGGACCTGGAGCCCGAGGCGCGGACCGCCGGGGGGGACATGTTGCGCCGTTTCCGCATGCTGACGACCTCCGATCATCTCTACTACCTGCATGAAGGCACAGGACCCGATCGCCTGGTCCATGACTACTTCAACCCCTATGGGTCGTTGGCCGCCGCCACCTACGTGTTGACGCATGCCCTGGACCGGTTGAGCTACGAGATCATTAGTTTCAACATCCTGAAGCGGACTCCGCAGACCCCGGTCATCATCGTTTCGCCCGAGAGTGCCCAGCTTACATCCGATGGCATGGGTGAGTTCGCGCCCTACGTGTCGGGAAAGAGTGGCGGACTGGGTGAGGTGGTCTCGGCGCTCTGTCAGGGCCTGACTGACCGTAGTATCCCCGCCCATTTGGTCACCATTAACCTGGCACGCCGTTTTCGAGAGCAGGCCGGCTTGACGGAACACGAGTGGAGCCAGAAGCGGCGGGAGATTGATCCGGAGTATGTTCACCTGGTCAGCTCTTCCATCTTCGAAGAGTATCGCAGTCCCTACGACGGGGATCCCCTGGTCAATGCCGCCGAGTATCAAAGGCAGATTGTCAACCAGACTATCAAAGATGTCCAC
>JADFHU010000073.1 GCA_022567055.1 Planctomycetota bacterium | reverse complement strand
AATTCCGCGACGTAGAACGGCTACGCCTGTGGTTTCGCTCAATCGGGCGCAACCAAATATGAGGCACACTTGGACCCCAAATTGTCCAACTTATTTCTTGCCGATCCCTAAAAACCGCTCCAGGGAAGGAGGGTGTAAAGGATGCCTACTGACAGCATTATGTCAGTAGCTTTGGGGTTTTAAGAATTCTGTTGACTGCACGTTAGATCTCTGTCACACTTCTTTTTCACAACTGAGACGGCAAACAACGAGGATAGAATACTGTTGTCGGTCTGAACGAGACCGGTTTTGTGTGGAAAGCTTTCCTGAACGTGGCGAAGCATTGCGCTAGGCGACTGTGAGGGAATCTTCAGGTCAATTGCTTTTCACGACACTAGGGTGCGCACGCACGACAGGACAGGTGGATTGAGTAGCCTTTCGTTTCCTGATTGAGCGTAACCTGAGGATTCCGAGATGGTATCTGAGAATAGCAAAAAGCCACCGAGAGTGAGACTGGGTCTGGCCCTATCCGGTGGTGGATTTCGGGCGTCTTTTTATCACTTAGGTGCGATTCGCTATCTTGAAGAAGCGGGGATCATGCCAAAAATAGAGGTGATGTCCACGGTCTCTGGGGGATCAATCGTAGGCGCTTATTATTTGGTACAGATGGAGAAGAAGCTGCGCGCAACTCCCGACTGTGACCGGCTGAAGGCCTGCGATGAAATCATCCGAGAATTCATCGAGGCGGTAAATCACAATTTGCGGATGCAGGCGCTCATTTTTCATCCTTTCTATCATCCGTTCCAGTTTTTTCTTCGTCTGGTCTTCAAGCAGCATCCTGGGGATACGATGGCCAGAGCATTCGAGCGGCGATTGTACCGTCCTGCTTTACGAATTGGCGATTTACCAGTGCAGGTCGTCGATGAAGACAACAGCGTCAGTGGCACGAAGCTACTGATCAACACGACATCGTTGGTGAGTGGAAAAAGAGTGGTATTCGCTCGTGAAAGTGATACGGGCCTTCGCGCCCAACTTTACAAATCAGACCCAAACAATATTCCCCTGGCCCGAGCAGTTGGCGCTTCTGCGGCAGTTCCAGGCGTGTTTCGTCCCTTGCGGATAGGTAAAGAAGTCCTCTCTGATGGCGGTGTAGTTGATAATCAGGGGATTGAATCGCTGCTAGACTACTTCGAGATTTCTGCGCCGGAGGCCAACTTGCTCCCATATGCATTCCGCCAGCCCGCCAAATTGCGAAGGCAGGTTAGGGAGGAAACGAAACGCGAAGAGGATCCGGAACGAAACGGTGCACTTCCTGATGACAAGGTATTCTTGATTGTAAGTGATGGAGCAGGTCAGTTCCATGAGCAGGCCGTCGTTAAGACGACACGAGCGAATAGCGCAATGCGAGCGACATCAATCCTTCAAGCGGGTAGTCGGAGAAAGGTCTTGAAACTCCTTCTTGGCCTGGACGAAGACAATGACTATTTCGAAGGGTTTGCATTCACTCATCTAGCGCAGAACATCAAAGGCCAACCAAAAGTGGATAACAGCAATCGCCTGCCCTCTGAATTCATCGGTCCCGTATCGGAAATCCGCACGGATCTGGACGATTTTTCGCGAATCGAGCGGGATGCCCTGATTTTTCATGGCTACACCTTGATGAAGTATAGAATCGAGAAACACGCATACCACCTAATTGAAAAACCCCCGATGAAGGAGAGAACGAAGGAAAAGGCTCCTGAGGAGGAAAACTCTCGAGGGCAGCGCCTATTCAGTTGGCCGCCCCCCTTTATGATCCTCTGCATTCCAAAGCAGGGCTGTGTTCAAAGGGCCGCAGTCGCCCGTGAGAAGATTCAGTTTTTTCTCTCTGTCGGCAAGCAATTGCTGTTTCGAGATTTTTGCAGGTTCAAATTTGCCTTTGGCCCCGTCCTGCTCCTCTTCGTCCTACTCGCCGCAATACTGAGCAAGCTCGCTCTCCACGGCAATCTCAGCTTTGCAGGACAAGCAGCCCACGAAACTGCGACGTTTCACAGCAAGCTGGGCGACTACTTCGAAAAGGCTGTCTTGGGGCTAATGCCTAAGATCACACCCGGGTATTCAATCATAGAAGAGGCCCTGGGAGAAGGCGGTTGGCTTTGGGGAACAGTTCAGTTCTTGGCCGGATTGTTCTGTGTTGCGATAAGCATTTACTTTTCGCTCTGGTTGTACTGGGAGTTCAAGCGGCGCATCGACTTACCCCAAAGAATGGAGAAGAGAATGTTGGAACAGATTGGCTCCATTTCAGATGAGTAGGGCGTTCGAAGCTCGGGGCCTTGGGGCCGAAGACTTCTGAAGAACTCAAGTATTTCAAGAAGCCCTGGACATTGGACCACGCGTTTGATTCAGAGTGGTCAGGTGTGCCGCGTCAAAACACTCTAGGAGGGCTAGAATCCAGCAGTGCGGTTCAAATGAGCCTGATGGTCTTCCCCAACCTATTGGTCAGGAAAGACCTGAAATTCGCTCTACGGGATGAACAGTTCTATTGGCTAATTGGGCCCGTATTCAAAGGCGGCGGCGGTTTTGACACGGACGGCGAAGACTTCATACACAACTACTATGGTGGGTTTAGGCTAGCACTCCGGTCATCCAACAATGTGGGAAGCAACCTTAGGGATCGGCAAGAAATAAGTTGGACAATTGGGCATTTAAAAGTCCAAGTTATTTCTTGCCGCTCCCTTAGTCCTGATTATTACGTTGACATTGCTGCAGGGAGATCCGAAACGCTGCCGAATGTACGTCTTGACGCCGAATTCAATTTCCGGATGCTGGACATAGGTGAAGCGGATGGCGCAAGCCGTGTCTTTGGCTTCATAAAACTGAATTCTGCTGCTGGTGACAAGGATTATTTCATATTGGGATTTTACACGCAGATTCCAACAGGAGGAATCCCAACTTTATTGAAGCAAATACATCTCTGACCAAATCAGCGTTTTCACCTAGCTTACGGCAATCCCTTTGTGCGATGCCATGCTGTCAACCAAGTGCCAGTTGGACTGGGTCCAACTGGCATCCTGATTAGCCGTTACTGAAATCCTAGCGGAGCGAAGAGCATGTCAAGGCCGGGATTCCTACGAGGAGAGCAGCTAGCAACGTTTTTTCGGACAGTTCTGTTGTTGAATTGTCCGTTTTGAGTTAGCATAGTGAGCATAAACAAAAGGACCACAAAGTCCCTCTACGCCACAGCAAAGGAGGAACATGCCTGACAGAAGAGCCTTCATATGGATGGCCGTGATCCTGGCCGGCGGTCTTCTTGCCGACGATGCGCGCGCAGTGAGTGGTGGGGAGCCAAACCGTCCGCCGGGTCCACCCAACATCCTCTACATTCTCAACTATGACCCGGGCGAAGAAGAAGACCTCTCCCAATCGGAACTCGATAGGGCCGATGGATTAGAGAAGAAACTGACAGATTATTTGAGTGGGCTATAGTATTATGCGCATACCCATCGCGACTCTCTCCATCTTCGTTTTCCTTAACGGCGTTCTCGTCACGCGTGCGGCCGATTCCCATCCAACGCCGGACACCATTTCAGAGTTTATCAACCAGTACTGCACCGATTGCCACGACGACGATGTGAGCAAGGAGGATTTGAATCTCTCGTCGCTCTCGGCGAAACCCATCTCCCTACAGAATCTCGAGACCTGGATCAAGGTCCATGAACGGGCCGCGGCCGGGGAGATGCCGCCGAAGAAAAAGCCCCGTCCCGACGCTTCTCACCTCAATGCCTTTCTGAAGGTGCTTTCCCAGGCGATTTCGCAGTCTGAGCGGAAGGCCTTGGCGGAGTCGGGCCGGTCCGTCAAGCGCCGCCTCAATCGCTACGAGTATGAAAATACCCTGCGGGACCTGCTGGCCCTGCCCTATCTCGAGATCAAGGAGTCCTTGCCGGAAGATGCCACGGCACACGGATTCAATAAGGTCGGCGAAGCGCTCGACGTTTCGCACGTGCAAATCGCGCGTTACCTGCAAGTGGCCGAGTACGCCCTCCGTGAGGCCATTGCCCCCCAGGTCGAGTTGCCTAAGAAGACGAATGAACGCTACTATACCTGGCAGCACAGGAGTTTCGTGAGATCTGCCGGGCCTACCCTGCGCAAGACCTTTCCCATTGTCGGACTCGAACTTCAGCGGGATTTTGTCGTGCGTCGTGACCCCGTAACGAAACGCAGAACCAGACCCGACCTCGCAGCCGAGTCACGACCGGAACGGGTCGAACGGGAAGCCGTGGTCATGCTGATGAGCACCTACGAACCGGCGGAGATCAAATTTGACCTCTTCCGCGCGCCGGTGGCCGGCCGCTACCGCCTGCGTTTTTCCGGTTATACGGTGTGGATGGCGCCGGACTTTTCTGAAGTGTCCCAAGGCCGCCGAACTGAGCCCATCACGATCTATTCGGAAACCCCGCCGCGTCGACTTCGCCGTCTGGGCGCGTTTGACTTCAGCCCCGATCCTTCGGTGCACGAACTCGTGGTCTGGCTGAAGGCGGGCGAATCGATCCAGCCCGATGCCGCGCGTCTGGTGCGCTCACGCCCGCCGAATTTCAAGAACCCCTACCTTGAGCCGGACGGCATGCCAGGCGTCGCGTTTCAGTGGATGGAGGTCGAGGGCCCGCTCTTCGAGGAATGGCCGCAAGCGGGGCACAAGTTGCTCTTCGGGGACCTGCCGATCACCGACCCTGAGAAGAATGAAGAAAAAAGTGATGCGCTAAGTCACGTCTCGGTCACCTCAAGCGCCCCCGCCGCCGACGCCGAGCGACTGGTCCGGCACTTCCTGGGGCGAGCCTATCGCCATCCCGTGGCGGAGAAAGATGTTCAGCGTTTTCTTGACCTAATCCTCAGGTCCCTCGAAAAGGGCCACGGCTTCACCGATGCCATGGTGGCTGGATACACGGCCGTGCTGGCGTCACCCGGTTTCATCTATCTTAGTCCGTCCAGGGGTCGGCTAGGTGCCCATGCGCTGGCCGAACGCCTGTCTTACTTCCTTTGGAATTCGGCGCCTGACGATGAGCTGCGCCAACTCGTCTCCAGCGCCGCGATACTCGACTCTGAGACCTTGAGTAAGCAGGTCGAACGCCTGCTCGACGATCCCCGCGCGCGACGCTTCGTCGACGCCTTCCTCGCTTACTGGCTGGACCTGCGTCTGATGGCGGAAAACGGTCCCGATGCCGAGTTGTACCCGGAGTACCAACTCGACGACATGCTGACCGAGTCGATGCCGACGGAGACCCAGCTCTTCTTCGCGCAGCTTATCAAGCGCAACCTCGGCGTGCGCAACATCGTGGCCTCGGACTTCATCATCATCAACGAGCGTCTGGCCACGCTGTACGGCATTGTCAACGTGTGGGGGACGCATTTCCGTCCGGTGCGCCTGCCTGCCGACAGCGTGCGCGGCGGTCTCATGACCCAGGCCAGTGTGCTCAAGGTCACCGCCAATGGCACGACCACCTCTCCCGTGACCCGCGGGGTGTGGATCATGGAGCGAATCCTCGGCCACGAGACGCCGCCACCGCCCCCCTCGGTGCCCGCCATTGAATCCGATATTCGTGGCGCCACGACGATCCGGGCCCAACTGGCGCTGCACCGTTCCCAGGCGTCCTGCAACGCCTGCCATCGACGGTTCGATCCTGCCGGCTTCGCCCTGGAGAGCTTCGACGTGATGGGCGGCTATCGCGATCGCTACCGCTCGGCCGGGAAGGGCCAAGGCGATCCCGTCAAGGGCTTCGGTCACGACGGACAGACCTTCCGCTACCGGCTCAGTCTGCCCGTCGATGCCAGCGGGGAACTGCAACTATCCGACACGCAGGCATTCCAGGACATTCGGACATTCAAGCGGCTCCTGCTTGCCCATGAGGAGCAACTCGCACGCAATCTCACCCAGCAATTGGCCGTCTATGCCACCGGGGCGCCGATTCGGTTCTCCGATGGATCCCACATCGAAGCGATACTCCGGCGCAGTCGACCCTCAGGCTACGGTGTGCGCAGGCTAATCCACGAACTGGTGCAGAGCGATATTTTCCTTGCTAAATAGGGGGTTATCTGATGCACTATGGCCATGATGAGACCTCGAAAGATGAGCCATCCAAGACGATCTAGCAGCAATCTCCCCAATATTTCGACGCGACGCGCTCTATCGCGGCGGCATTTTCTCCGCAGTGCGGGCGTGGTCATGTCGCTTCCCCTGCTCGACGCCATGCGTCCCGCGTTTGCCGGATCCAACTCACCCGCTGCGGCGGGACCGGATGGCAAGCCGCGCCGCATGCTCGCGATCTGCAACAACCTGGGCCTGCTGCCCGATTCCTTTTTCCCAGAGGAGAGCGGCCGGGACTACGCACTGTCACCCTATCTGGAGGTGCTGCGCGAACACCGCCATGACTTCACGGTGTTCAGCGGCGTCTCGCATCCCGAGGTCGATGGCGGACATCCGGCAGACAACTGCTTCCTGACCGCCGCGCCTCATCCCGGAAGCGGCGGTTTCAGGAACACGATCTCCCTCGATCAACTCATGGCCGAAAACATCGGTCACCATACCCGCATCCCCTCACTCACCCTGGGTGTCAATGTGAGACAGGGGATCCGCAGCCTCTCGTGGACGGCATCGGGCGTCATGATTCCCTGCGAAGAGACGGCCTCAGACGTCTTCAAACGCATGTTCGTTCAAGGCACACCGGCCCAATCGCTGCGTCAGGTTCGCAAGCTCGAACTGGGTCAGAGCATCCTCGACACCATCGCCGATCAGGCACGCTCCCTGCAGCGAGACCTCGGCGCAAGTGACCGCGAGCGACTCGACCAGTACTTTACCAGCGTGCGAGATCTCGAGAGGCGCATGGCCGCCTCGAAGGAATGGGAACGCCGCCCCAAGCCGAAGGTCTCCGCCCCGGTCCCGCTCGATCCGGATGACCCGCGTGCCTACATGGAAAAGACGCGACTCATGTACGAGGTGTCGCGGCTCGCCTTTGCGACCGATTCCACACGCATCATCACGCTGTTGCTCGACGGCGTGAATTCGCCGGCCATCGAAATCGATGGCAACGTGGTCAGTGATGGCTATCACAACCTCTCCCACCACGGAAAATCCGAGCACAAGCTCTCCCAACTCGCACTCATCGACAAGTGGCACATGAAATTGCTGGGCGAGTTGATGAGCGATCTCAAGAACATTCGTGAGGAGGGTGAGACGCTGCTCGACCGCACCATGATCCTCTACGGCACGAATCTCGGCAGCGCCCACGCCCACACCACCAACAACCTACCCACCCTCTTCGCAGGGGGTGGCTTCAAGCACGGCCAGCACCTCGCCTTCGACACCGAACGCAATTATCCACTCCCCAACCTCTTCGTCTCCATGCTGCAACGCATGAACATCGAAAAGGACAAGTTCGCCTCTTCCTCCGGCACCATGCGCGGATTGGCGTTTTCTTGATACGAGCGAACCAGGAGTCTCTGGTACGGTTCGAGGACCAGAGCTTGACCGGAACCTATTCCCATGCGAGGGCAAACCATGAAAGTTCAAGTCGTCGGTCTGGCATTCTCGATCCTCATGTGTAGCGCCCTGCCGGCAGGGGCCGATGCCATCACCGATCAGCCGGGATACCTGCGCGGCGAACTCCTTTTTCCCCTGGATGACAAGCCCACGCCAAGCTGTCATGCGTCGACCTTGGTAGAGACGGCAGAAGGCGTCCTGGTGGCGGCCTGGTTCGGCGGCACCCACGAGCGAAACGACGACGTCGGCATCTGGGTGTCTCGGTTCGAAGAGGGCGCCTGGACACGGCCTGTCGAGGCGGCCGACGGCGTGATGTCCACGCAAAGGCGCTATCCCTGTTGGAATCCCGTCTTGTTTCGGCCCAACCAAGGCCCACTGGTCCTCTTCTTCAAGGTCGGCCCCTCGCCCAGCGAGTGGTGGGGCGAGCGAGTCATCTCCACCGACGGAGGCAGGACCTGGCAGGATCAGAGACGCCTCCCGCCCCATGTGGTGGGACCGATCAAGAACAAGGCCGTCGTGCTAGAGGACGGGACCATCCTCTGTCCTTCCAGCAGTGAGCACGAGGGTTGGCGCGTGCATCTCGAAGTAACCTCGGACCTCAAGACGTGGAACGTCGTCGGCCCCCTAAACGATCCCAATGAACTAGGCGCGATCCAGCCAACCCTCCTGTCCTACCCGGACGGCCGTTTGCAGATGCTGTGTCGAACACCGAGAAAACATGGATTCATCGCCCAGACCTGGTCCCAAGACAAGGGCCAGACCTGGAGTGAGATGACTGCGACGTCGCTGCCCAATCCCAGCGCCGGGATCGATGGCGTCACCTTGAAGGATGGACGTCAACTGCTGATCTACAACCACAGTCGCACCAGCCGAATTCCTCTGTACGCTGCCATCTCCAGCAACGGCAGCGACTGGCGGCGTGTTCTGATTCTCGAAGATCAACCCCCGGGCGAGCACTCCTATCCAGCGGTCATCCAGACCTCTGACGGGCTGGTCCATGTGAGTTACACCTATCAACGACTCGGTGTCAAGCACGTGGTGCTGGATCCCAGGCTTTTTTGAGCGAATCCAACATGAACAGGCCAAAGGCTTTCACGCTGATCGAACTCCTCGTCGTCATTGCCGTTATTGCCCTGCTCATGGCCCTGCTTGTCCCCGCCCTGCAGAAGGCCCGAGATCAGGCCAAAGACATCGTCTGCAAATCGAATCTCAGAGGAGTCGGTTTGGGCATCACCCTGTACCTGGATGATAACGAACAGCGCATGCCGGAGATGCACACCTACACCATGAACTCCAATGGCCACCTTTGGTGGGATAATCGCGGCAGACCCCTCAAGCCAAAAGATGATCGTGCCTACTGGGGGATTGCCTATATTGAATACGTGAGAGAAAGAGAACTCTTCGGATGTCCCGCGTTTCGTAATTTCGTCGACATCATCGCCCAAGATCTACTCTACGGCGGTGATCACGATTTCATCTACACCTCAGCATTTTCCTCCAATGGCTGGTTGAGCCGGGAGAAGGTCACGAGCATACCGCGACCCGCCGAAGTCATCATGGCCCACGACCACATGGAACCACGGATGGAACACGGCAATCGGGCCGAGAGATCGGACATGCTCTTCCCCAGCCCCACAGGGGTCAATCTCACCCACTATCGCCAAGGCGCGAGTCGCTCAAACTGGTATCGCGGCATCTTCAGGCATGCCGTCAGGATGGATGACGATTGGCAGACTGGGGGCAGACTCAACACGCTTTGGCTGGATGGTCACGTCAGCAGCATCAGGGAGACCACCGGGCAGGGCGTACTCAAACGCTGGTATGATCCATTGGGAAAGAACCCCTAGAACCGGTTCAAAACTGATTTCGAAGGGAGATCGAGCGAAAAGGAAAAAGGGAGGAAAAAGGGGTTCGGTATTGATTCATCGTGTCACTTGACCGTGATAGGATGATTTAATACTTGACCCCTTAGCTCCCCTTAGCTGTCTTAGCTTGTAGCTTGACCCCTTAGCTTAGCTCTTGATTGCTATCCTGGTAGCGTGATCGCGATCTGTGTATCTTATGCCCTGCTGTTTCAACAACTCAATAAGCTGCCAGTGAAGTTCCACTCTCTTTTCTTCCTGCCAATACCCACGGGACGAACTCAAAACTTCCTCTTTACCACAAAAGACGGCCAATATGGCACGTCTGCTAACCCGCTAACATGCAGATTCAGAGCCTCCGCGAAGGGCAGCATGCCGGTGGTTGTCCTGCGTGCTGTACAGAGCACCCACCCGGTCATCAACGTGGAAAAAACATGGCCTCCGGGCTGTGTGAACATTCTAAAGAACTGGCCAGGCAGCTCCGTCCACGTTAAAATAGTAGTGTGCATATCGACCTCCTTGTCGAATTGGTGAATCCAACAATGAGATCGGGTGGTCGACATGTTTTGGTCACAAATCTTCAAGATCAGCCGCCTGAAAAGTGTGAAAGTTCACACTTGACAAATCGAGAGTTCATATAAAAAGGGGTCATAAGAAACAAATATTATGAATAATGTCCGTCAGATTGCAAGGTGCTTTTTCAGTGCTTTTTTTTCCTGCCTCCTGTTATGCCATTCCGCCGAGGGTGCTAATAATGACGACTCCCGGTCGTCTGAAATAGATACTATTGCCGGTGCTTATGTGACTGAGGGCAGCCCAGGTTTTGCCATTGCAGTCATCAGGCAAGGAGAATTGATATTCCTGAAGGGCTATGGCCTGGCTGAAATAAAATCAGGGCGATCGATCGATGTTGATTCTTCGTTTCGGCTAGCTTCTGTTTCGAAACAGTTTACGGCTATAGCAATCGCTATGCTGGCAGAGCGCGGAAAGCTGAAGTATGAGGATGATGTTTATGGTGACGGAGGTATTTACGCCACCGTCTCCGATATGGCGAACTGGGCCATTGCGCTGGATGGAAACAGGCTGATAAATGAGAAAACACGTAAACATATTTTTTCAACCGGCCATTTAAACAATGGAAAACGCATTGACTATGGGTTTGGCTGGCGTGTGGAGCCAGATGGAAATGACGCTGGACCGCTGATCTGGCACAGCGGCGGTTGGGTTGGATTCTCCACCTACATTGTGATCTACCCGGCGCGGGATCTAAAAATTGTTGTTTTATCCAATAACAGCGGTTTGAAGACTTATGAGATGACCGAAAAAATTGATAAATTGTATCCCTAGTTGAAGTAGGAAAATTAAAAGAACATGGATGTAAACAGTCTCGGTGAACCTTATGACGGGACAGCAGTTATCCTGGCTGACGATATGGTCAATGGTGAAAACTGCAAAACGACGCATGCTCTTATCCGCAAGTCTAATCGCTACCAGATCCTGGGGGTTGTGGATGCCTGCAATACGGGTAACGATGCAGGAGTCTTGCTCGATGGTGTCAAGCGGGATATAGCAGTTTATTCGTCGATTGAAAATATGGTTGAGGCTGTCAATCCCGTTCCAGATTTTTGTATTGTCGGCATTGCACCCAGTGGCGGCAGGTTGACGCCGTCGATAAAAAATCAATTAATGATTGCCATAAGAAATGGCATGTCGGTTGTGTCCGGTTTACACGAACACGTTTCCAACGATGAAATGCTGGTTCAGGCAGCCCGGGAACACAAGGTCGATATAATTGATGTTCGAAAATCGAAACCCATCGAGGAGTTAGCCTTTTGGTCCGGTGAAATAGCTTCTGTCACTGCGCCGCGAATTGCGGTTCTGGGGACAGATTGCGATTTGGGAAAACGAACCACTACGCAATTTCTCGTCGACGAATGTAATGCCAATGGAATTAAGGCCGAGATGGTTTATACCGGTCAGACGGGTTGGATGCAGGGAGGTAAATACGGCTTTATCCTGGATTCCACGGTTAACGATTTTGTCAGCGGAGAACTGGAAAAGGCTGTTGTCGAGTGTGACCGTGATATGCGGCCGGATGTGATTTTTATTGAAGGCCAGTCGGGCTTGCGGAATCCGTCAGGCCCCTGTGGTTCAGAGCTGTTGCTTTCCGCCCAGGCCAAGGCGGTCATATTGCAACATGCACCGGGCCTTAAAAATTTCCAACTGGGCGATAATATTGAGTACCCGATGCCTCCCCTGAAGGAAGAACTGGAGTTGATTAAACTCTATGGTGGAACCACGCTGGGCGTATGCTTGAATGGCAGGAATATCCAGCCAGACAGCTTGGGGGACATAAGAAGCAATCTGGAAGATGAACTGGGTGTGTCGGTAATTGATGTCCTGAGCGAAGGAGTGTCGCGTCTGCTGCCTCTTATCAGAGAGTACATTGTATCTGGGTAAAAAATGAAGATTGCTGCTATCAAGACCTGGACGGAAGAATTAGGACTGCTGCGTCCATACGTGATAGCCTCCAGCGGCCGTGTCGATTCGGTTTCAAATATTATTGTCGAGATTAGCCTGGAGAACGGCATCTCGGGCTTAGGTTCTGCTGCACCGACTGGCAAGGGAGAGGATGAAACTCATCAGCGATGCCAGGACGTTTTACAGCCAGACAGCTTGCAGTGGCTGATAGGCAAGAGCATTGATACTTTAGACGCTATCATTATCGAACTGGAACAGACCCTGGTGAACACTCCGGCCGCACGTGCAGGTATTGATATTGCGCTGCACGATGCGTTGGCAAAATGCCGACAGCAGCCACTGGTTGAATTGCTGGGTCAATATCACAAGCGATTGCCGACGTCTGTCACAATTGGTATCAAGTCGCTGGAGGAATCGCTGGAAGAGGCACGTGAACACATCGCCACCGGGTTCAAATCGCTTAAACTTAAGATTGGCTTGTCCCTTGAGAAAGACATTGAGATTGTGACGAAAATGCGTGAAGTCGCCGGGCAGGATGTAGGACTACGTGTTGATGCCAACCAGGGCTATGAAAGAGAAGATTTTATTCGCTTTTTTGACCGCACCAGTGCGCTCAAGCTGGAATTCATTGAGCAGCCGTTTAAGGCAGATCAAATTGATAAAATGAGATCTCTGGATGAGGGCATACGCCAGCATATTGTTGCGGATGAAAGTCTGTTCACCGAACAGGATGCAAAAGTTCTTGCAGCATCCCCCAGCGCCTGTGGTATATTTAATATTAAATTAATGAAGAGTGGCGGGATACATTCTGCTTTGCGCATTGCCCGAGTTGCCCAGTCGGCAGGTATTGCGCTTATGTGGGGTTGCATGGATGAAAGCATCATCAGTATTACAGCTGCACTGCACGCGGCATTTGCCTGCCCCAGCACGAAATATCTCGACCTTGACGGAAGTTTTGATTTGGCCAGAGACGTGGTTGAAGGCGGGTTTGTTCTGGAGGATGGATATATGTCTATTCTTGATAAACCGGGTATTGGGGTTGAATTAAGGCACTCTAACAAAACCAGGGTTGTGACGAGGTCGAGCGAAAAGGCCGAGGCCAAGGCGGCAGGTGAAAAAGGACCGGAGGCGTGCTGAAGCACGTCGAGGACCTTTTTTGCCGACAACACAGG